>JAHEYA010000201.1 GCA_023251855.1 Bacteroidota bacterium | reverse complement strand
CTCCAAATCGCCCTTCCTTAACACCTTCCATAAAATTGACATGTACTTTGAAGAACTTTCATGGAAAATTGATGATCCTAAAATTGATTTGAAAATGTTGGCCGGAAATTCAACTGAAGATGCCTCCTTTGAATCATCTACCTATTTTCGCGCTGATAGATACGATATTCTTCAGGGTCTGGACAATGTAAATCCACTAATTCAAATGCGTGATTTTGTTAAAAAAAATGCAAACGCTGTTGATTTTACAGGTGAAACATATTGCAGATATTTGAAATTGGCTCCTAATGAAGTTCTCCCTAATTTAGTGCGCCTGTCCGCTATTGGCATGATTACCTATGATGCAGAAGGCGATAAAGTCCATGTGAATGATAAGTTATTTAATTATATCTCCTTTCGATTCTCAAAGACTGATTATGACGTTATCCAATTTCCTTCTGTGGCAAGAGGTTCAACAAATGCAAGTATCAATCTTCTTAATTATGATATGACCATTTTTGGAGTGCGACAAATCTTTATGAGTGACTCTCAAAATGTTACTATTTATCCTGCCGAACAAAAAATTATTTTAAGAAAAAATCGTGACTTTACATTTGGAGGTATTGTTCATGCTGGTCGTTTCGACTTTTTTGGTAAAGAATTCTCTTTCAATTATAATAAATTTATTATCGACCTACCGAATGTGGATTCACTTCGTTTAACAGTAAAATCGCGCGAACCAAATGCCTATGGTGAATTTCCTTTGGTAAGAGTTAAAACTGTTATCGAAAAAATTAATGGTAATCTCGAAATTGACGATCCTCATAACAAGTCCGGGGTTAAACCATTTCCGAAGTATCCTATTTTTAATAGTTTTAAAGATTCTTATGCATATTACGACAAAAAAGCAATTCAAAATGGTAAATACCCAAGAGATCGATTTTATTTCCATCTCGACCCATTTACTATTGATAGTTTGGATAATTTTTCTAACGAAGGTCTTAACTTTAAAGGTGAGATGGTTACTGCCGATATTTTTCCTGTTTTTAGAGAAGCATTGCGCCTGCAACCTGATTATTCATTAGGATTTATTCATTCTGTTCCCTCTGAAGGATATCCTGTGTATGGAGGAAAAGCAACTTATAACACTTCCATTAATTTAAGTAACAAAGGATTAAAAGGTGATGGAACGCTTAATTATGTTACTTCAACCACCAAGTCGAATGAGTTTATATTTTACCCCGACTCCCTCAAAGCTCTTGCACAAATTTTTGATATAAAACAGCAAAAAACAAAACCTGAATTCCCCAAAATACATGGCGAAAATGTATCTGTACACTGGATGCCTGCCAAAGATTTAATGAATGTAACAAATAGCAAGGAGAAAAAATTTATTTCGTATGGCGGTCAATCACAATTTAACGGGAAATTATCACTTACCCCCAAAGAGCTTACCGGAAAAGGGTTTGCTGATTTTTCCAATGCACGTTTAACTGCAGACTTGATCCATTTTAAATCCATGAAATTTGATTCAGATACTGCTAACTTCATTCTAAAAGATGCTGCAACAGGTACAACTGCCTTCAGTACTGTTAACGTAAACTCAGTCGTTGATTTTGAAAAACGAATCGGGGAATTTAAATCCAACGGTAAAGGCTCTGTGGTTCAGTTTCCTTCAAATCAGTACATCTGTTTTATGGATAGTTTTAAATGGTATATGGATAATGCCTCCATTGAAATTGGTTCAGATAAAGGACAAAATCAGGACAGTAAAAGTGACTTGGACCTTGAAGGTCCTGAATTTATTTCTGTTCATCCCAACCAGGATTCACTACGTTTCCACGCTTCTTCAGGTAAATATGATTTAAAGAAATTTGTAATTTCTGCAAGAGGTGTAACTTATCTGAATGTAGCTGATGCACGTATCTATCCTGATAAAGGTGAAGTTTTTGTCGACAAAGGTGCTGTTATGCGCACATTCACAAATGCAAAAATTATTGCGAATGCAATTACCAAATACCACAATTTATATAACTGTACGCTGAATGCTTATGCACGTAGAAAGTATTCGGGCTCCGGTTTTTATGATTATATAGATGAACTCAAAAGCAAACGAACATTTTATTTCAGTAACGTAGCTGTTGATACCACCTATCAAACCTATGCTGAAACTGAAATTCAGGATACTTCAAAGTTTAGGTTAAGTCCTAATTACGAATACCAAGGGAAAGTAAAACTTAAAGCTGCAAACAATTTCTTGGTATTTGCCGGATCTGCCCGTCTCACACACGAATGTGCTGCTATATCAAAAACATGGTTTACTTTTGAATCTGAAATTAATCCAGATCAAATTTATATTCCAATTTCAAAAGATCCGCATAGTGCTTCCGGTAAATCACTTGCCGCATCCCTTATGGTTACTACTGATTCCGCCCGTTTTTATACCGCATTCCTGTCACCTAAAAAAGCCCCAACTGATGCTTCAATATTACCTGCTGATGGCTTTTTATTTTTCGATAAAGCAACCCGTGAATACCGTATCTCTAATAAAGAAAAATTGGTTGAACGCTCCTTGCCCGGAAATTATTTAAGCCTGAGTACCTCTGATTGCAAGGTATATGGGGAAGGTAAAATCAATTTAGGAACAGACTTCGGACAAGTAAAATTGGAATCTTTTGGAACTGCTTCTTGTCAATTAAGAAAAGATTCTGTTGAATTTGATCTTATGTTATCAATTGACTTTTTCTTTGATGATGGTGCAATTGATAAAATGACCGAAGCATTTACATCTTCACCTAATTTAAAAGCCACCGATAATTCACGCCCTGTATTTGAAAAAGGATTACGTGAAATAATGGGCAAGGAAAAGGCTGATAAGCTTATTTCTCAGCTAAGCCTTTATGGCTCCTACAAAAAAATGCCGGATGAGTTAAAGAAAACATTATTCCTTACTGATGTGAAAATGAGATGGAACAAAGAAACTAAATCTTTCGTATCAACTGATGATATTGGAATCGGAAGTATCAATAAAACTCAATTAAATAAATATGTCGGTGGGCGTATTGAGCTTACTAAGAAACGTGGTGGCGATATTTTGAATATTTATTTAGAGTTGAATGATAACAATTGGTATTATTTCAATTATACCAGGGGAACAATGTTGGCAGTATCTTCCAATGAAGCATTTAACACGATTATAAAAGAATTGAAAACTGATAAACGTAAAAAAGCTGGCGGAAAAGGCGAACAGGATTATTCTTATAATATATGTCCGCCAAGCAAAAAAACAGTATTCTTACATAAAACAAAAGGTATCATTGAAGAATAATGCTTACAACAACTAACATATTACTTCTATTTGGGGCTTATTTGCTAGGCTCCATTCCTTCTGCTGTTTGGATAGGAAAATATTTTTACAAAATTGACGTCCGCGAATATGGTAGTGGAAATGCCGGAGCTACCAATGTTTTCAGGGTGCTTGGTAAAAAAGCCGGTATTCCTGTTTTGTTGATTGATGTTTTAAAAGGTTTTGTTGCTGTTAGTCTGGCTTATTTAGGTCATGATACAGTTGGGTCTTATCAATATATTAATTTACAATTAGTACTGGGTATCGCTTCTTTAGTAGGGCACATTTTTCCAATATTTGCATCCTTCAGAGGTGGAAAAGGAATTGCAACTTTACTTGGGATCATCCTGGCTATCCTGCCCTATGCTGCATTTATTTCAATGGGCATTTTTATTGTAGTTTTACTAATTTCAAGCTATGTATCCCTTAGCTCAATGACTGCAGCACTTTCGTTTCCAATAATTGTCATCCTTATTTTTAAAACAACTTCTCCTTCATTAATAATATTCTCCATTTTAATCGCTATAATGGTTCTTATTACACACCAAAAGAATATTGAACGACTACTTCGCAGGGAAGAATCAAAAGCCAACCTGATTAAAAAAAAGTCGGTAAAACCCACGGAAACAAAAGAGTCTGAATAACTAAGATTCAAAATCGAAATTCAGCTTGTAAACAATATCAAGTCATCAGATCTCTTCATTTACATATCATCAACTCTTTTTTCTCAAAAAAAAAAATCATTACATTTTTTCTTTTCATTTGCTCTTCAACAATATACTCGCAAACCCTTATTATCATTAACGGACAAGCATATGACAAAGAAAGTAAATTGCCTTTGCCTAAATTAATGGTGATTAATAAACGAAGCAATAATGGCACTTTTGCAGATTCCGATGGAAAATTTTCCATCTCAGCTATGCAATCCGACACTATCCTACTTTCAGCAGTTGGTTTTAAAATTAAAAAAATTTGTATTAAAGATTCAACCGCTAAAAAGGTCTATAACATTATTATTCCGCTTGAAAAATTATATTTTACATTGCATGAAGTAAGTGTATTCGCAATTCGAAACTTAAATGAAATACAAAGAGATATTGATAAACTCGGTATTAAAAAAACATATACTGTCGAAGGCCTTGATGCTATATCAAGCCCTATTACTTACTTGTATGAAAGATTCAGCAAGTTTGCAAGGTCTAAAAGAAAAGTGGCAGAATGGGAAAATGAAGATTTTAAACGTGATATTTTAAAGGATCTGTTCCGACTTTACATCAAACATGATATTATTAATTTGAACGAAGAGGAATTTGATGCATTCATAAAATATCTGAACTTCAGTGATTATTTTATGCAAAATGCCACACAACTCGAACTTACAATGGCAATAAAGGGTAAATACGAAAATTTTATATACCGTTGGAAGTAATCCTCCTCAATCCATGAACGTCTGGAACCAAGCTCCTTTTGTACGTTTAATAGTCCCTTTCATCCTGGGTATTATTTCTGCAATTTATTTTCCTTTTCAATTTGAATTCAACTTTTATATTATTTCCACACTTATTGCTGCGATTTCGCTAATAATCCTGATTCCAAAATTAAATATTTCTTACCGAAAATCAGGATGGTTCGGATTACTGGTTAATACTACTTTATTTCTTTTTTCCTACCAATTCACCATTTTAAAAACTGAAAAATTTACCAAGGACCATTTTTCAAACTACTCTGATAGTGCTCAATATGCTTATGTAAGACTTGCTGATTCCTATTTAGAAAAAGAAAAATCGCTGAAAGTGGTTGTAGAAGTACTTTCTATAAAACAAGGAACTGAATGGAAAAAAACTTGCGGTAAAGCAATGGCATATTTCAAAAAAAATGAAAGGTCACTTCAATTGAATTATGGCGATGAATTATTGATCAAAGCAAATTTTAAAGAGGTTCCTCCACCACTAAATCCGGGCGAATTTAATTACAAACGATTTTTAGC
>JAHEYA010000200.1 GCA_023251855.1 Bacteroidota bacterium | reverse complement strand
CTTTAACTATTCTTTTTTATATATCCTACTGCCAATTCCGCTATTTGTAAGAGTAGGAATCAACAGTGGGGCTATCTTACCAATTGGCTTATATAATAAAGACTCTTCCTTTGTTTTGAAGGAAATTACAGGATAGCTTTTTTCAATAGCATTCAAAACAAAAATAATCACACTCATTACCAAGGCAAATTTTAAAGCACCAAACAATGCACCGGCAATTTTATTAAAAGCGCCCAATGTCATACCTTCTACTAGCTTTTGTATAAGCTTAGCAATGAAATAAACTAATATAATAATTATTAAAAATGTAATTGCGAAAGAAACGATTGGAAGATATTGGGATTGCCAATTAAACCATTTGCTTATTTTCTGTGCACTAAAATCAGAGAAGTGAATTCCGCCCCAAACACCCAAACCAAATGCAATTAATGATGCCGTTTCAATAATCAAGCCTTTTGAGAAACCTTTATAAAGACCCCAGACAAGGGGGATACACAATATGATGTCAATGTAATTCATAAAATATATTGTATTTGAAATTAGGTGAGAATTTTTTGAGATTGCTTCGTCCCGCAAAAAGCGGGACTCGCCATGACGCTCCAATTGGGCATTTCCCCATTATGATCAGATTATTAACTTCATTAATTTTTTAACATTATTAAGGTTAGAAAAATTTTCGGAAAGAATAATTTTACGCTTTTGTTTTTCTTTCATATCAAACGATACTTCAAACAAACGAGTGATCTCTTTCGCCATTGCTTCGGGAGTATCCATAATGGAGCACAAGCCTTCTAACCCTGTGTTAACAACCATTGGCGAATTAACTACACAATGTCTTCCATTAAATAAAGCTGCAAGCAATTTTAATTTTATTCCGGTTTCCTGAAAAGTAGGCAAGACATTTATCTGAGCATCTTTGATGAGCTCATCAATTTCCTTTGTTGAGATATTGGCTTTTAACCGGGTGTTTGAGTGTTGAGCAACTGCTGAGGTCAATTCTGCAGAAGGCTTATTACCGGCAATGATCAAAGGTGTTTTCATTTTTGAGAATACTTTGTTCACCAGGTAAAGCGCTGCTTCATTGTTTTCACCTACTTCTAAATTTCCGTGATATAAACAAAATTTTCCTTTGCCTTCTTTTATTTTCACTTCTTCATTTGGATGAAATGCAGTGATGTGGTGCACATTTTTATAACGTTCGGACAAGTTATTCGTGTCAGAAGAAGAAATTGCGACAATGTGATTCGCTTTATTTAAAATAGGTTCAAAGCGTTCCAGCTTTTTTGCTTCCATGCCAAAGTAAAACTTTTTGAAGATAGATTTTTCTACTTTCTCTAGATTTTTATAATAATCATGTTCAATATTATGAGTGCGTACAATTTTCAAACGACCTTTCAAACGCTCATCATTCAAGTAATAGCAACAATGCAAACCTTCAAATAAAATGGGGTGTTTATCTTTTAATAAATTTTTTATTAATTTTTCTGAAGAACGTGTAATGACAACAAACGGAAGTGAATCAAACAATTGCGTTTTATTCATTTTGCGTTCATAATAATATATTTTTTCGCAAAAATTTTTCAAAGCAGGTGCTTCTGCCCTTCCATACTTAAAACAATGTAAATGAATTTTTATTCCTTGTTGATGTAATGCCTTCAGTTTAAAAAATACGTCAATAACACCACCATAATTGGTAGGATATGGAACATCAAATGAAATGATATGTAAATGTTTTGATTTCAAATTTTGTGCTGCTACAAAAACTGCTTGTAAACAGCTATCAATTGCTGTTCTTCGTTTTCCCACTTTAAATCTGCAGATGCAATTTTAGTGTTTTTTTTCCACATTTGAAGTGTTGCATTATCGTTGAAAATTGAATTTATTTTTTGAGCAATATGCTGAGGATCGTGATTTTCAATACAATCACCAATAGAATATTGAAAAATTATTTTTCTTATCTCCACTAAATCAGACGCTAAAACAGGAACTCCGGCATGTATATAATCAAACAATTTATTTGGTAAGCTATACCGATAATTGATATTGGTATCTTTATCTAATGTTAAGCCCAAATCAGCGTGGAGTGTGTATTGTAAGAGTTTTTCAAAAGGTACTTTTCCGATAAATTTAACTTTATCTTCTAATTTAAAATCGCTAACCGATTGTTTTAAAACACTCATTACATCACCACTTCCGATGATAAGCAACAGTGCATCATTTACATACTGCATTGCTTCTACAGCTTCTTCCGCACCTCTATCCACGTTTATTCCGGCACCTTGCAATACAATTATTTTTTTTCCTTCCGGTAAACCTAAATCAGCTCTATTTAGTTGTTGATTTGTTTGGGCACCAAGCAAAGGGATATTTCTAACCACATTTAATTTCACATTATATTCATTTTCATAAATCTTAGCGATTGAATCATTAACAGTAAAAACATATTTTAATTTTGGAAATATCCAGCGTTCCAATCGTTTCCAAATACCTTTTTTTGTTGGGTTTTCAAGTAATTCAGGAACTTCACAAAATAGTTCGTGACTATCGTAAACTAAAGCAGAAGATTTTAATTTTGAGATTAAATAATTTGGCAGCAGTGTATCCAAGTCGTTTGATACCAGTACATCTCCTCTATGGAACAGTAAATAAAAAAACAAACGAATTTGAAACTCTAAGTAAAAAAATGGTCCACTTTCAAATAATAAAAACAACCGTTTAGTGGAATAATTTCGTGGAATTAATGGCAAACTTTTGCGTTGTTTTCTGCCTACCAACGTCACCTGATAACCAAGTTGGTGCAATGTAGTACAGACTTTGTGTACACGCTGATCAGTACTTAAATCATTGATTACAGATACTATTGCTTTTTTCATCCAAAAATAATTCCCTCAGATTTCGCTGATAACCACAGATTTCTTTTTGAGTGAGCTGAGGTAATCCTAGGGAGATTTATATTCATTAGTTGAGAGAAAATTATACTCAAGGAGAGTCTATCAAGTATAAAATTATTAAATCACTGCTTTAAATTGTTTCAAAAAACGAACATCATTTTCAAAAAATAAACGCAAATCTTTTATTTGGTATTTAAGCATAGCAATACGTTCAATACCCATACCGAAAGCAAAACCACTGTATGTTTTGCTATCTATTTTACAATTTTCTAATACAGCAGGATCAACCATACCGCATCCTAAAATTTCGACCCAGCCTGCACCCTTGCAGATATTACAACCATCACCTTTACAAAAAGGACAGGAAATATCCATTTCAGCACTTATTTCAGTGAATGGAAAAAATGAAGGACGTAAACGAATCTGGGTTGCTTCACCAAACATTTCTTTCGAAAAATAAAGGAGTGTTTGTTTCAAATCAGCAAACGACACATTTTTGTCAATATATAAACCTTCTACCTGATGAAACTGGCAATGCGCACGGGCCGAAACGGCTTCATTACGATACACTCTGCCGGGTGAAATAGTACGAATAGGTGGTGTACTGTTTTCCATTACATGTACCTGCACTGATGACGTTTGCGTACGTAATACCATATCCGGATTTTCGCTTATATAAAAAGTATCCTGCATATCTCTTGCAGGGTGGTCGGAAGGAGTATTGAGTGCTGTAAAATTATGCCAATCATCTTCAATTTCGGGGCCGTCAGAAATGGTAAAACCAATTCGTTCAAAAATTTCAACAATCTGATTGCGAACAATTGATAATGGGTGGCGTGAGCCAATAGCAACATTTTCAGAAGGAAGTGTTAAATCAACCGAAGTATCTTTTTCGTCATTACCACTTTCAAATTTATCTTTTAATTCATTTATTTTTTCTTGAGCTTTATTTTTTAGCTCATTCAATTTTTGTCCGACTTCCTTACGTAACTCAGGGGCAACGGTTTTAAACTCATCAAACAACTCAGTAACTTTTCCTTTTTTACTTAATATTTTGATACGAAACTCTTCCACGTGCTCCTTGCTTTCAGCAGCAAATGATTCAATTTCATTAAGTAGTTCTTCAATTTTATTTTTCATTGTGTAAAATAATTTCGGTAAAGGTAATAATCTGATTAATATAATAATGGTGATAAATCTCTATTCGTACTACCCCATTATCCTTATAGATATACCCCTAACAGGGTTTGAAACCCTGTTAGGGTTTTTTGGGAAACGTATTAAGGAATAATATCAATCTTCATTCTTATATCTTTAAGTGGGCGATTAATTTTATCTACACTTTGTTTTTCAATGGCATCAATTACTTCCAATCCTTCAACTACTTCGCCAAATACAGTATAACTGCCATCCAAATGAGGTGTTCCACCGATTGTAGTGTAGGCTTTAATTTGTTCTGCAGTAAACGAATAAACAGTTGTATTTGGCAACTCTGCTTCAAGTTGTTTATTTATAATATCCTCAATGTATTTAAGGCTATCCGTCTTTTTGCTTTTTACAAATGTTTGATATTTTTCAACCCAAACCTTATTCTCTTTCCGATTAATAATGACATTGGTCAATTTCATTTTTGTAATTCGTTTGGCTTGAATTTTAAGAGTTGAATCGTTAAAAACCCGACCTTGAACAATGTAAAATTGAGAGCCAGCTGATGCTTGTAATGGGTTTTCAAGGTCACCATCCCTAGCAGCAGCAAGAACGCCTTTTTTATGAAATAATTGAGGGTTAAATTCAGCAGGAATGGTATAACCAGGACCTCCATTACCAAGTTCTATTGTCGGTGGGGCATTTTTTGAATCTGGGTCACCACCTTGAATCATAAAATTTTGAATAACCCGATGAAATAGTAGACTGTCGAAATAGTGCATTTTTACCAGTTTTATGAAGTTATCACGATGAAGTGGGGTTTCGTTATACAATCTTATTTTTATGATGCCAAAATCAGTAGTAATAAGTACCCCTTTTTCTTCCAAATGGCTATTAACAGGAAGTTTAAAGGCAACTAAAATTAGAAGTGAACTAAGGGTCAGAAAAAAGGGAATTAAAAGTTTTTTGGAATTCATAAAATAATTTATTAAGTTTGCTAATCGTAATATTAACGAAAAAATATTTTTAAAATTTAAAACTATGAAAACTTTTATCCTAAAAATTTCCGCTGTTGTATGTGTTGTTTTGTTTATGATGACAGCACTTTTCAATACTTCTTGCAATAAAGATAAAACCTGTCATGGTAAAGTAACTGTTAATGATACTGCAGGACATCCGATAGCGGGTGCTGCAGTAAAATTATCTTCACCACCTTCTGTACCGCCTTCTGCTGCCCATCCTACCGGTGGTGACTTGGTTATAAATGGTGTAACTGATGGTTCAGGAGTTGCGA
>JAHEYA010000199.1 GCA_023251855.1 Bacteroidota bacterium | reverse complement strand
TGTAAGGTTACAATGGCTTGATAAACCGGAAGGTAGTTTTTTTGAGTTCCGTATCGACCGTGATGAACTTACTGGTGATATTTCTTTGATCATTACTGATTTTGCTGATGAAGCGGCAGATATGCAAACATCAAAACTGCTTTGGGATAGTCAGATAAATAAGTTACTTCATGTAATCGGCTCCTATTGATTTGTTGATATAGAGAATTAGAGATTTGCTGATTTAATTAAAGCAAAATTAATTTCATGATCTGAAAATTTTTTTTCAACTCTAATTTTTTTATTGTGTGAATACCATTTTCAAAACCAACCGTCCATTTTTGTTTCCTTATGTTCTTTTTATTGTTTTAGGAGCAATTCTTCTCGCAATAAAAACAAAGATCGAAATTCAGCTTGGTTTCAATTCCTTTCATACTTCCTTTTTCGACACGTTTTTTTATTATACAACTTATTTAGGAGATGGTACAATAGCTATACTGGTTGTAATTATTCTCTTGCCTATTAGATATGGATATGCTTTTACAGTTGGCTTTTCAAATATCATTTCAGCACTAATTACTCAGACACTTAAACAAACCGTATTTGTTGATGCAGTACGCCCTAAAAAATTTTTTGAAGGGATTCATGATTTATATTTTGTTCCCGGTGTTGAAAATTATTTATACAACAGTTTCCCTTCCGGACACACTACTTGCGCCTTTTCATTGTATTTTGCTTTGGCAGTACTTGTGAAAAATAAAGTCCTGAAATCATTATTTTTCTGTATTGCTTTATTGATAGGTTATTCCCGTATTTATTTGTCGCAACATTTTTTTGAGGATGTTTATGCAGGTTCATTGATTGGAGTAATTACAACCATTTGTGTTTATTATTTTATCCAGAAAAACGAGAAAAATTGGATGAAAGGATCTCTTGTTAAATCATTTAAAAGCTAATGAGATCAATTGTTTTAAGATATAACGTATTGATTGCTATTGTAGCTTTATTGATGTTTGTTCCATTTTTAGGAGCAGTACATTTATTTGATTGGGATGAAATCAATTTCGCTGAATGTGCCCGCGAAATGCTTGTTACAAAGGATTACTTTTCAGTAAAAATTAATTTCCAACCTTTTTGGGAAAAACCACCGATCTTTATTTGGATGCAGGCATTGTCAATGAAGACCTTTGGAGTAACCGAGTTTGCCGCTCGTTTACCAAATGCTATTTGTGGATGTATAACATTGCTTATACTGTTTAATATTGGTAGAAAATTGGTGGATGAAAAATTTGGACTAATATGGGCTTTAGCCTATGCAGGTTCATTTTTGCCACATTTCTATTTTAAATCCGGAATTATTGATCCCTGGTTCAACCTCTTTATTTTTTGTGGAATTTATTATTTTATTTTATTCTTAAGTGATAATTCAGAAGAGAATAAAAACATCGGAAGACTAGTGTTATCAGCTCTTTTCATTGGCCTGGGTGTTTTAACAAAAGGACCGGTAGCCCTGTTGGTTTTTAGTTTATGCTTTTTGGTTTACTTGATTGTTAAACGTTTTCAACCTATTCTAAGCTTTAAGCAAATTTTAATTTATGTTTTTGTCTTCGTTTTTGTTGGTAGTTTGTGGTTTCTAATGTTATTGTTAACAGGTAATTCAGCAATAATCAAGGAATTTTTTCTTTATCAGGTACGATTATTTAATACACAGGATTCTGGTCATGGTGGCCCATTTTTTTATCATTGGATTGTTTTATTGATAGGTTGTTTTCCTTTGTCAATATTGGCCTTAAGAGCTTTTAGTTTTAAATTTGGTAGAACTCTTGACTCCGAGTTATTCACTTCTAAGTCGCAGCTATTTAAATTATGGATGATGATATTATTTTGGGTAGTGCTCATTTTATTCAGCATTGTAAAAACCAAAATTGTTCACTACTCATCACTCTGTTATTTTCCTCTGAGTTTTTTGGGAGCTTATACCATTTATAAATTAATGAATGGAGAAATGCAATGGAAAAAGTATTCCGGTATTCTCCTAATGTCTATTGCAAGCCTTATTGCTATTGCTATTGCAGTATTGCCGATTATTGATAAAAATAAACAGTCAATAATTGATTCTAATATAATCAAAGATAATTTTGCTGTTGAAAATTTAAAAGCAAATGTACATTGGTCGGGTTTTGAAGGACTGATTGGTGCAATTTTAATAGTTGGAGTAGGAGTGATGTTAATTTTGATCAAGAGAAAAAGAATAAAAGAAGGAGTGCTAGGGATTTTTATTATTAGTCTGTTTTCAGTCAATATGGCTACATTAGTGATTGCTCCACGTATTGAAAAATATTCTCAAGGTGCTGCAATTGAATTTTATGAATACCTACAAAACAAAGATTGTTATGTTGAAACTATCGGATTTAAAAGTTATGCTTATTTATTTTATTCGCATAAAAAAGAACAAACAAATAAAAACAGTTATATGCTGGAATGGTTGTTAACAGGGCCTGTTGATAAACCGACTTATTTTGTAAGTAAAATTACCGAAGAAAATATTCAAACCAATTATCCTGAATTAAAGGAGCTTTATCGCAAAAATGGATTTGTGTTTTGGTATAGGAAAGTAAATTCGAAATAAAACTTTCATCATTAAAACAAAAGAACACAGGGAAATACTGAGAATTTCTTAGTGAGACTTAGTGGACTTAGTGCCTTAGTGGTTGTTTTTTAACTTTTAGAACCACCAGTAAATTTTATTCATTATTTTTTTCTCGAATAGATTTTCGATTTATTCAATCCCAATTTATAAAAGAAATGTGTGAACGAAACTCTCAACACACCTAAGCCGTATTTAGCACTACGACTAAGATTGATAGATGATGCTTCAGGAAAATATTTGGTAGGGCAAGTAATTTCCGCAATCTCAAAACCAGCCATAAAAATTTGTGAAATCATTTCATTGTCGAAAACAAAATCATCATCATTAGCTTCATAGTTCACTGTTTCCAATACTTCTCTTGAAAATGCACGGTAACCTGTATGGTATTCCGAAAGTTTTTGATTGAGTAAAATATTTTGTGAAAGCGTTAAACAACGATTGAAAATGTATTTATACATAGGCATCCCACCTTTTAAAGCACCTTTTCCTAATATACGTGAACCAAATACTACCGGGTATAAACCATTTGCAATAATTTGTGCCATCGAGTGAATTAAAAGTGGCGTATACTGATAATCCGGATGAAGCATAATTACAATATCAGCATTCAATTCAAGTGCTTTATCATAACATGATTTTTGATTACCACCATAACCTTTATTTTTCTCGTGACGGATAATGTGTTTAATGCCAAGCTGGGTAGCTACTGCAACAGTATCATCTTTACTTTTATCATCCACCAACACCACTTCATCCACCACATTAAAAGGGATTTCTTTAAATGTTTTTTCAAGCGTCAAACCCGCATTATACGCAGGTAATACAACTACAATTTTTTTATTATTGATCATACTTTTTGTTTCAGTGCAGCAACGAGCCTAAATTTCAAAATCATAAATCCTAAATCACAAAATCCTAAATTTTTACATCTCAGGAAGTGGAATCATTTTATTTTGTTCCGGGTCCCATAATTTAAGACGAAGACAAGCAATAATATCAGATGGTTTAAGTGTAGTGACTTTTGCAGTTTGCAATTCAGGAATCTTTGCCATTGCTTCGGGCAACCGATAAAACGGAATTCTGGAATTAAGATGATGAATATGATGATAACCAATGTTTGCTGTTACCCATTCTAAAAATGGATTCATGGCCATATAGCTGGAGGATTCCAAAGCAGCATTGGCGTAACTCCATTCAACATTATTACGGAATACTACTCCCGGAAAATTATGTTGTGCATAAAACAAGTAAGAACCCAACATGTGTGAAAGAAAAAATGGTAAAAAGAAAGTAAGGAACCACGTTAACCAACCAAAATGTACAAAAAGAAAAATAGCGATGCTATAGTGAATTATCAAAATCACCAATGAATCCCAATGTCTCCGAGGACTGCTTAAAAATGATTGAATACATAAACCATACATAAACGTAGTAAAGTAGGCAAAAAACATATTTAAGGGATGACGAATGGAAAGATAGATGAACCGGTCACTTTTTGAAGATTCCATAAATTTTTGTTTTGTCATTATGGGAAAAGAACCGATACTGGCACTGTAAAGTTTTGCATTATTATTATGATGAAAATCGTGAGAACGTTTCCAGATGCTCGGTGGAGAGATCATATAGATTCCGAAGATTGTAAAAATAATATTTGCTAAAAAAGATTTATAAAGAATGGTGTGATGTTGATAATCATGAAAGATGATAAAAAAACGGGCGAGAAGCATTGCTGTACCAATACTACAAATTATTCTACCAATAATGCCAGGCCCATACACAGTGCCAAGCAGGAAGCCAATCAGTAAAAAAAGTGAAGTGATCGTATGGAACCAACTTTTCCATCGGATATCTTTAGCAAATGGTTTTGTTGCAATGATAAGTTGTTTACCTGTAAGCATTGGATAGTAAAGTTCAAAGTTTCAGTTCCAAAAATTTCATTTCTGTTGATAGCAATAAACCTTGAACTTAAAAAACACAGCACAACAATATGAAACCTGAAACTATTTTTAGTGTTTCAATTTTCCCTTAAATACTTTTTTGAATTTTTCTACTTTAGGTCCAATTACAAACTGACAATACGATTCAGTTCCATTTAGGTTAAAATAGTTTTGGTGATACTCTTCCGCTTTGTAAAACACTGTAAAAGGACTGATTTCAGTTACAATCGGCTTAGGCCAAGCACCTGAAGCATTTAATTCTTTTTTATATTTTTCAGCCAATGCTTTTTGATTTTCACTTGTATAAAAAATAACTGAACGATATTGTGTTCCCATGTCATTCCCTTGTCCGTTGAGTTGAGTGGGATCATGTGTTTTCCAGAATACAGCCAATAATTCATCATAACTAACTTTTGCAGGATCATAAGCAATCTTGCAAACTTCGGCATGTCCGGTTTTTCCGGTGCATACTTCTTTATAAGTAGGTTTTTCAATCGTTCCACCTGAAAACCCTGATGTAACAGACTGTACACCATCTAATAATTGAAATTGGGCTTCAACGCACCAAAAACATCCTGCTCCAAAAATTGCTGTATCCATATTGTTTAATTTTTTTGTTGTGGTTTCTGCTGATTTAGAATTGTTGGAAACGTCAGTATCATTATGTTTTTGAGCACATGATGTAAAAATGGTGCTACCGGATACAACGCTAAAAATTAAAAAAAGTTTTTTCATTTTAAAATGATTGAATGTTAACTATATGATTTTT
>JAHEYA010000198.1 GCA_023251855.1 Bacteroidota bacterium | reverse complement strand
AAATTCCGCTAAAGCCTTTGCCAATTCAGTTTTTCCAACACCTGTTGTTCCTAAAAAAATGAAAGAACCGATAGGACGTTTTGTATCTTGTAGTCCCGCACGACTTCTGCGAACTGCATCACTGATGGCTTCAATGGCTTCATCTTGCCCGACAACACGTTTGTGTAATTCGTTTTCTAAATGCAATAATTTATCGCGTTCGCTTTGTAACATTCTGGAAACAGGAATGCCTGTCCAAATTGCAATAACACCAGCTATGTCCTCACTATCTACTTCTTCTTTGATTAGTTGAGAACCATTTTTTTTCATGTCAGCCATTTTGCTTTCAAATGATGCAAGTTCCTTTTCAGATTCCTGAATTTTTCCATAACGTATTTCAGCAACTTTGCCATAGTCTCCGCTACGTTCAGCTTGTTCAGCTTCGAATTTTAAATTTTCAATTTGATTTTTAGCTTTTTGAATTCCTTCAACAACTTCTTTTTCACCTTGCCATTTAGCACGCAGATCAGTACGTTGGTCAGCTAGTTCAGCAATTTCTTTATTCAGATCAGCTAATTTTTTCTTATCATTTTCACGTTTGATGGCTTCACGTTCAATCTCCAGTTGGCGTATTTTTCTCTCCAGAACATCTAATTCAATTGGCATGGAGTTCATTTGCATTCTGAGTTTTGAAGCTGCTTCATCCATCAAATCAATTGCTTTATCAGGAAGAAAACGGTCATTCAAATAACGTTGAGAAAGTTCAACAGCAGAAATAATTGCTTCATCTTTAATTCTAACTTTATGGTGCGCTTCATATTTCTCTTTGATACCACGTAAAATCGAGATAGCATCCTCAGCGCTGGGTTCATTTACCATTACTTTTTGGAAACGTCTTTCAAGTGCTTTATCTTTCTCAAAATATTTTTGAAATTCATTTAATGTGGTTGCGCCAATAGCACGCAGTTCTCCACGGGCCAGTGCCGGTTTTAATATATTTGCTGCATCCATTGCACCTTCACCACCACCTGCACCAATGAGTGTATGAATCTCATCAATAAATAATACAATTTCACCTTCAGCAGAAATAACTTCTTTTACAACTGATTTTAACCGTTCTTCAAACTCGCCTTTGTATTTGGCTCCTGCAATTAAAGCACCCATATCCAATGAAAAAATTTGTTTTGATTTTAAATTTTCAGGAACATCTCCATTGATGATACGATGTGCTAATCCTTCAGCAATAGCTGTTTTACCAACTCCTGGTTCTCCAACTAAAATAGGATTGTTTTTAGTTCTGCGGGTAAGTATCTGCAAAACCCTTCGTATTTCTTCATCTCGGCCAATTACAGGGTCTAATTTCCCCTTTTTAGCTTGTTCATTCAGGTTGATAGCAAATTTGTTCAGTGCATTATAAGTATCTTCCGCAGTCTGGCTTGTAACTTTTGAACCTTTACGAAGCTCAGTGATGGCGGCCTTCAGGTCTTTTTCGCTAACACCGTTATCTTTTAATAATTGTGAGGTAGTATCTTTTGTTGAAAGTAGAGCAAGTAACAAATGTTCGATGGAAACATACTCATCTCCGAATTCTTTTAAATAGGTAGAAGCCTTTGCAACGACTTGATTCGCCTGATTGGATAAATAAGGTTCTGCACCTGAAACTTTTGGATAACTGTCCAAAATTTTATCAAGTGCCAAAGAAAAGTTTTGTGTATTTACATTAAGTTTCTTAAGGATAAAGGGAGTTACGTTTTCGTCAACTTCCAAAATACCTTTTAATATATGTGCATTCTCAATAGCTTGTTGTCCTTTAACTGTAGCCAACTGTACAGCTTGTTGTACAGCTTCTTGCGATTTTATTGTAAAATTATTTAAGTTCATTTTGTTAAATTTTAGTATGGTGACCTTCTTATAAACAAAAGTCAAAAATTATTCCAATGAAAAAAATGAGCTGGGTCAGGACGAAATGGCTGTATGAATTGATTTTAGATGACTTTTTGGCTCAGGGGGGGGGATTAAAAATGGAAGAAATGTCATTTTTACAAAAAAAATTGTCGCCCAGTTTATATAGGCGACAATTTGCACTCATCTACCACCCAATATTAGTTCATAGGAACTTCAATAATTAATAGTTCAGCATCGTTTGAAATATCAATTTTGAAATTATCTGCTTCCCAAACCCCAATTGCATCACGCTTTTTCAAACTAGTGTTATCAAGCTTCACTTCTCCTTCTATAACAAATACATATGCACCATTTCCTTTGTTTTGCATGGTATAATTAATTGAACTTCCTGTTTTAAATTTTCCGAGGGAAAAATAAGCATCCTGGTTGATCCACATTACATCATCTGCTTTTACAGGTGCGACAATGGTTTTAAATTTTCCATTTTTATCTTCTTCAGTAAAAATACGCTGATCATAACGGGGTGTAATGTTGCGCACTTTTGGAAATATCCATATTTGCAATAAATTAATGTCTTCGGTTTTTGAATGATTGTATTCCGAATGGGTTATTCCTGAGCCCGCACTCATTGCCTGTATCTCATGAGGATGGATTACACCGATATTACCCATACTATCACGATGTTCTAATGCTCCTCGGAGAGGAATGGTCACAATCTCCATATTGTCGTGGGGATGAGTTCCAAAGCCCATTCCGGGTGCAACAATATCATCATTCAATACACGTAAAAGTCCGAAATGCATTTTACTAGGGTCATTATAACTTGCAAAACTGAATGAATGATGGGCATCTAGCCATCCATGGTTAACGTGGCCCCTTTCTGATGAGCTATGAAAAACTGTTTTCATTTTTTATTTAGTTAGTTGAAACAATGCAATATTTATTAATAGAATTCAGTTTCTTCAAATTTCTTTTTTGACCTCATCCCCAACCCTTCTCCAAAGGAGAAGGGAGCTATGGGCATTTAAGTCCTCTCCTTTGGAGAGGATTTAGGTGAGGTCTTTTAAGCTTAATTCATTATTAATTTAGGCAGATCAGTTGAAATACTATTTTGAAATGCCAATTCAAAAAATTTGGGTTCCATATAATCTATCAATGGAAAAGATGAAATAATCTCCTTTGCCAGTTTTTCTGAACCGGCAGAAACAGTAACCCATAATATTGACCGGTCGTTTGATAGCGCATATTGAATTATTTTTCCATCATCCATTAATTCACTTATTCTAGCTCTCTGCACAGGAATTAATGCCATGAATTCTTTTGTTAATTCAGCCGGTAATTGTATTGTTATCATAAAAGTGCTCATAAAGGAAAAATTAAGTTTAATTATACATCGATACAAATAATGTAGCTACATACATTATTACAATTTTTTTTTAATTTCTTAATTTGTCAAGAAGTGCGTTAAGTTGTTCAATTTCTTTGATAGACAAATTTTTTAATTCTTTTATGCACTTATCTTCACATTTGTCGAGATCGATCAATAGATCCAATCCTTTTTGAGTGATGGCAACATTTACAGATCTTCGGTCATCAGCAGAAACAGCACGTTCCACGAGCTTTTTTAATCTTAATTTTTCAACCAATCGGGAAGCATTTGAACTTTTGTCGAGCATACGACCGATTAATAAATTGACTGTAGCCGGCTTTGGATACTGTGCCCTTAGAATTCTTAAAATATTGTATTGTTGAAGAGAAATCTTATAGGGTTTTAGGTTTAAACAATACTTTGAAACTATCCAATTACTTGTAAAAGTAATATTCGCAAGTATTTTCTGATACTGGTTTTTAAATTTTGGAAGTTTTATTTCCTTTTCGATTTCCATGAGATCAATATAGAATATTTTGTATTTGTTAATAAATTAATGATCATTCAAAGGTAATCCTCTTTTTTGATATTCAATCCAATTCAAGTATTCATCTCCTTTTCTATGTTCTTCCATAGTGATACAATCAGTAACCGGACAAACAATTTTGCAAAGATTACATCCAACACATTCTTCTTCTTTAATTGTATAGGTATTGTAAGGTTTGCCTTTTTCAATTGCAATCGACTGATGTGATGTATCTTCACAAGCTATATAACACAATCCACAATGGATACATTTATCCTGATCTATATTTGCTATAATATGAAAATTGATGTCGAGCTCTTCCCAACGTGTAATTTTCGGAACTGATAAACCGATAAAATCATCCAGGTTTTTATATCCTTTTTCATCCATCCAATTATTCATCCCGTCACACATATCAGTGATGATCTTAAATCCACTAATCATCGCTGCAGTACAAACCTGCACATTACTTGCTCCAAGTAACATAAACTCTACTGCATCTTTCCAGGTAGTGATACCACCGATACCTGAGATGGGCACATTTTTTATTCTTTCATCCTGAGCAAGTGTGGTAAGCATTTTTAAAGCAATCGGTTTTACTGCCGGTCCGCAATAACCACCAAACACTGACATTCCACCAACATTAGGATTGGGAACTAAAGTATCCAAGTCAATTCCGGTAACGGATTGTATGGTATTAATCAATGATAGGCCATTTGTTCCGCCTTCAATAGCAGCTATAGCGCCCGGAACTGCTGAATGTACATTTGGTGTAAGTTTTGTTATTACAGGAATTGTTGCCACTTCCATCACCCATTCAACCACCATTTTTGCAATTTCAGGATCTTGTCCAACAGCAGCACCCATACCTCTTTCCACCATTCCATGAGGGCAGCCGAAATTCAATTCTATACCATGAGCACCTGTATCTTGTGTCTTTTTCACCATTTCATGCCAGCTTTTTCGGTCGTTATCAGCCATTAACGAAACGACCATTGCACGATCAGGAAACAGTTTCAACACTTCTTTGATCTCTTTTAAATTAATTTCTAACGGCCTGTCCGAAATAAGTTCTATGTTATTAAAACCTACAGCTCTTCTGCCATTATAATTTAAGGAAGAGTATCTTGAGGATACATTTTTAACTTGTGAACCTAGGGTTTTCCATACAACTCCACCCCAGCCGGCTTCAAATGCACGGAGTACATTTATTTTTTTATCAGTAGGAGGGGCCGAAGCTAACCAAAAAGGATTTGGTGATTTAATGCCGAGAAAGTTTGAATTTAAATTTGCCATATTTTTTTGTTTCCCGCAGATTTCGCGGATTTACGCAGATAGAATTGTTGTTAAATCTGCTGTTAAATTATTTACTTTTCTATAAATTGAATTTGAAATATTTTCGGAATTGAAATTAACTAGTATTCCTAACTTTTTACCGGATAATTTTAAGTATGTTAATAATTGTTTGTGATGAACATCTGCAATTTGTTCTACAGATTTTATTTCAATAATTACTAAATCATTTACCAAGATATCTATTCTGAAACCAATATCTAATTTTTCACCTTCATAAATGACTGGTAAAGCAAC
>JAHEYA010000197.1 GCA_023251855.1 Bacteroidota bacterium | reverse complement strand
TGTTTGACATATCAAAATCCCAATTTGTATCAAATGTAAGATTGCCCATTATATGATCCATAAATGCTTTTGCCATTACCTTTTTGGTAGTTGTTTCTACCCACAACACTTCAAAGTCACAGTGTGGATTAACTTTCAAAACATAAGAATTAAAACCCGGCTCCAATAGTATTGTTTTTAAAATGATAGTATATTTCGCATCTTTTTTATTTGTCCCCACAGAAATACCGGTTTCTTTCGCCAACATTTTATTGATCAATTCCTCGAACATGGGTTCAAAGTTTTCGCTTCGGCTATTCACCCATTTTTCTGCCCATCTATCACCTTTTCCAGGTTCGTCTTTATTGTAATACTCTATCTTTTCATCTTTGTAAGTTTCCTCCGTTTTTTTACCTACCATCATTCCATCATAATCATATTCAAGATTGATATTGGTTTGCCCCGCTAAAAAAGCAAGTGATTCATCACCTCCGGCAAATTTCTGAGCTTTAGCATTCAGTCCTGTAAAGGCAATGAATCCGGCAATTAAAAACAGTTTTGTTTCTGTCATTTTTTTTTATTGTTGATGAATAAAGCTTAAAAAAAATTTGACAATCCTTTTCAAGGCAATGATAGACGGTTTAAAAACCTTGCTTTGGACTGTCAAAGGCTCTTTTTGAAATACTCGGTTATCTTTTTCTGCTCTTTATATTTTATATGATCTTCTTTAAACACAGGAACTAAAGCTCTTAGTTTAGAATAATACTCGAGCCCTTTTTTCGAAATTTTTTTCTGAACATTTAAATAATCAATTGCTTGAATGATAGCTAAAAACTCGATGGCGATTATCTCATAGGTATTAAAAATAATTTTTTGTGCAATTAAAGCCGCATTGGTGCCCATACTCACAATATCCTGATTGTCGTTATTACTTGGTATGCTGTGAACATACATAGGAAAGCACAATGTTTGATTTTCGGCTGTTGTAGATGTAGCAGTAAACTGAACACCTTGTATTCCTAAGTTTAATCCCAATGTTCCCAAATTCACAAATGGCGGTAGCTTCCCATTTAGCTTATCATTCAACAAAAAATTAAGTTGTCGTTCACTCAGCATAGAAAGTTTAGTGATCGCAATTTTTAATTTATCCATTTCTAAAGCCACATAATCACCGTGAAAATTGCCTCCATGAAAAACATTTTTATTTTTATAATCTATGATGGGGTTATCATTCACGGAATTAATTTCATCAATAATAATTTTTTCAGCATATTCAATTGTATCAGAAATGGGTCCCACTATTTGCGGAACACAGCGTATGGAGTAGTATTCCTGAACTTTATCTTTTAATATATTTTCTTTTATTGGAGAGTCATATAAATGTTTTTCGCGCTTTTTAATAAGTTTGCTATCTGCTAAAAAGGTCTGCATGGCCTGTGCTATGGTGTTTTGGCCTGAATGATATTTTACAGAATTCAGTTCATTGGAAAAATGATCGTCATATGATTCAACCATTTCTACTATCATACTGGAAGCTGCAACAGTTAATTTTACAAGATTTTTAGCATGGATTAAGTTCACCAATCCAACACCACACATTGCTGAAGTGCCATTCATCAGTGCTAATCCCTCTCTAATATGCATTTTTAAAGGTTGTAACCCTTCTGCCTTAAATGCTTTTTCTGTTTCAATAACCTCCCCTTTATAATATACTTCGCCTTCTCCAATCAACGTTAATGCAAGATGAGCAAGCTGAACCAGGTCGCCACTTGCACCCAATCCTCCATGTTCATATATTACCGGACAAATATCTTTGTTGATACATTCTTTCAATAAAATAACTGCTTCTGGATGAATACCTGAATACCCACGCATCAATGTGCTCAATCGTCCAAGCATCAAGGCTTTTATATTTAATAATGCTATTGGATTTCCACTACCTGAACAATGGCTGCGTATTAAATTATATTGAAGTTGTATCTGATCTTCATTGCTTATTTTATATTGTGCCATCGGACCAAAACCTGTATTGATCCCATAAATTAATTTATCTTTTATAAATTCTTTTAAAAAATAATAACTCTCGTAAACACTTGCCAATGCAGTATCTTCAAGCTCTATTTTTTGGTTATTAACCAATACTTCATAGCAGTTTTCGTAGTTTAATATAGCGGATCCTACTTTGATCATTTCAATTTTGAGGGAGAATAGTTATAGACTATATTGTTTTTAAAGGTAAATTAATTAACCACATAGATACATAATTTTTATTCTATTTAAAGTTTTACATAGTTCCAATAAATTGGAGAACACAGAAAGACTCTGTGAAAAAATTTATTTTCTATCCTCACCTTTTTTTTATTTGTTTCTATGTGGTTTATATTTTTTATTTCATAAAATTTACAAAAGAGCTATAATTTTAAATCTGATACAAATGCGAATATAGAAATCAATTCGGTTACAGATAACAAATCTATACGAATTTACGAATCTAGTATTCATACGGTCTTTCGTAAATTCGGTTTGATTCTTAACTTTTTCCTTTTGACTTTTGACTTTTTTCTCTTCTGACTTTTAAATTTTCCCTTTTGACTTTTAACTTTTTTCTCTTTTGACTTAATATACTACATTTGTTTTTTAAATAAATAAGTATGAATTTTTTCACTAAAGACAAAAAAACTGCGTTTCAGGCCAAAGAATATGCACAATGGATAGCCTTTGCTCCAATTGTTTTTCAGGCTTCAAGATCGTTACGAAATTGTGAGATTTTATCGGCAGTAGAAAATGCTGGAGATAAGGGCATTTCTATTGAAGAAGTTTGCACCAAATTAAAATTACCTCTTTATGGTGTACGTGTATTGATGGAAGCCGGTCTTGGTATTGGCCTACTGTTAAATAAGGATAACAAATATACATTAACCAAAACAGGATATTTTATTTTGCATGATGAGTTAACACGCGCCAACATGGACTTTACACATGATGTGTGTTATGAAGGAATGTTTAGTTTGGAAAAAGGAATAAAAAATGGAACACCCGAAGGATTAAAAACATTCGGTTCCTGGAAAACAATTTATGAAGCATTGGCACACCTGGAGCCACATGTAAAAAAAAGCTGGTTTGCTTTCGATCATTTTTATTCTGATGATTCGTTTCCTGAAGTGTTGCCTCTTGTTTATAAAAACAAACCTAAAACATTATTGGATATTGGTGGAAACACCGGAAAATGGGCAATTGCAAGTGTGAAATATGATGCCGATGTTCATATTACCATAATGGATTTGCCCGGACAAACGGCAATGGCAAAAAAAAATATTGATGAACTTGGCTTTGCAGAAAGAGTTTCATTTTATCAATCAAATATATTGGACGAAACACTTACTTTTCCTATTGGATTTGATGCTATTTGGATGAGTCAATTCTTAGATTGTTTTTCTGAAACACAAATAATTTCTATTTTAAAACGATGCCATAAATCACTTAATGATAATGGGTATATCTATATTTTAGAACCTTTTTGGGATAACCAACGATTTGAAGTTGCTGCTTTTTGTTTGCAAATGACCTCACTTTATTTTACCTCTATCGCTAATGGCAACAGCCAAATGTATGATTCAAAAGTATTTTTTAAGTTGATAGAGGAAGCCGGACTTCAAGTGGAAGAAACTATTACAAACATTGGTGTAAGCCATACTTTATTAAAATGTAAAAAGGCAGAATAATGCAAACTGAAAAAGTAGATGCGCTGGTAATTGGTGCCGGGCCGGCTGGTTCGATAGCGAGTTCAATTTTACATCAACAAGGATTTAAAGTAAAAGTTGTTGAAAAAGAAAAGTTCCCACGTTTTGTTATTGGCGAAAGTTTATTGCCTAGAGTAATGGATCATTTAGAAGAAGCCAAACTATTGGAAGCCGTTAAAAAAGCCTGTTTTCAAGAAAAATTCGGAGCTAAGTTTGTTCGTGAAAATGAAATTTGTGATTTTAATTTTTCGGATCAGTTTAGTAAGGGTTGGACATGGACATGGCAAGTGCCACGTGCACAATTTGATCAGATTTTATCTGATACTGTTGCTACCATGGGCGTATCTGTTGAGCAGGAAACTGCAGTGACAGATATAAAATTTAATGGAACAGATTCTATAACTACTGTATCGAATAAAAATGGAAATCAAAAACAAATTGAAGCAAAATTTATTGTTGATGCAAGTGGCTATGGCAGGGTTATTCCGCGGATGTTCAATTTAGACAAGCCTTCAAATTTTGATCCCCGCAAAACACATTTTACTCACTTTCAAGATTTAAAACGTCCGGAGGGTATTGATGGAAACCGCATTACTGTTGTTGTTCATCAAAAGCGGACATGGATATGGATTATTCCTTTTTCTAATGGTATCACTTCTGTTGGATTTGTTGCCGATCCGCAATTTTTTGATGCATTTCCGGAAGATGCAACCGAACGCATGAGAGCAATTATTGCAGCCGATAGTACTACAAAAGAACGTTTCGAAAACGCAGAGATGGTATTTAAACCCCGCACCATTGAAGGCTATGCGATCTCTACAAAACAATTGTATGGTGATGGTTTTGTGCTTTGCGGAAATGCAACCGAATTTCTTGATCCTGTATTTTCATCTGGAGTAACATTTGCAATGGAATCCGGAAACAAAGCAGGAAAACTTGTTGGCAAGTTTTTAAGGGGAGAACAACTGGATTGGCAAAAAGACTATACTGAGTATATGATGCAAGGAATAAATACATTTCGTACCTATGTTTCAAGCTGGTATGATGGTGATTTACATGATATTTTCTTTTCAGAAGATCCAAATCCGGAAATAAAAAAACAGATATGTTCGGTGCTTGCCGGTTATGTTTGGGACCTGAATAACCCTTTTGTAAAAAAGCACGACACGGTAATTAAAACCTTAGCTCAGGTAATTCGGGGGAAGCAGAAAAGGTGTAGTTAAAAAAGGGTTGGGGCTTGGTGATGTGGCCACCTCCGTATATAAAATTACAAAATTACAAGTGGCAAAAACCAAATAAAAAATAAATTTATACCGCTGTGAAAGGTTTTTGCCACGACCAATTTCCCATGCGAACTAAAATGATGAAACCGGCTATTAAAGGCCATATAGCTTAGCCGGTGTTGGCAGCTGGGCACCTTTATTTCAATTCGTTTTTTTGTCAGTCGTAAAACCCTACAGTCTTTATACACACTCAGTTCGGTAAACACTGTTCATTACAAATAGTTCACGGCCTATGCTAAGGTCGTGATACCTCGGACGTAGTTGGCTTTTCATTTAACATTAACGCTAAAATAACTTCATGACTACCTGAACTATGATTTTTTATTGTTGATGTTGTGTAGTCGAATGAATAGCCGATTCTATATTTCCCTTTAAAATCAATCCCTACC
>JAHEYA010000196.1 GCA_023251855.1 Bacteroidota bacterium | reverse complement strand
ATTGTAATATATGATTCGTTTTCATTGGAAAGCGAAGATAAGAATTTCAAATAAACTTTGTACCTTTTTCAGGATTTAGTTTACCCCTTTAATAAAAAGCTTTTTAGCTCCTCAAATTCAGGTTTTATAATTGTGCTTTTTTTCTCTAACTTAAAAAGATATTCCATAGCAACTGGTAACTCAACCTGATGATGGATAACTTTTTTTACCACCTCCTCAAACTTAACCGGATGTGCCGTTTCAAGAATAATGCCTTTATCAGTTTTGTTCTTTTTTAAATACTCTTCCAACCCTTTATATGCAACTGCACCATGAGGTTCTAAAATATAATGATAGTGTTTGTAAACCTCTAAAATGGTTGCTTCCGTAACGTTATCTTCTACACAACAATTACTGATTCGCTCTTTTATAGTAGCGTGATTGTGTTCAAACAATTCTAACAACCTCACAAAATTACTTGGATCTCCCACATCCATTGCATTTGAAATGGTTGCAGTTGCAATTTTTGGCATATACACTTTATCATTAATATAATCAGAAAACACATCATTGCTATTACATGCAGCAATAAAATGTTTTACTGTTAAGCCCGAAAAGTTTGCTAAAAGCCCTGCACAAATATTTCCAAAGTTTCCGCTAGGAACACTTATTACAGGGGGCTGTTCATGCTCCCATTGTTGCAAAGCGAAAAAATAATAAAACTGCTGTGACAACCAACGTGCTACATTTATTGAGTTTGCCGAGGTAAGTGATAAGTTTTCGTTCAGCTCTTTATCCAAAAAAGCTTGTTTAACCATACTTTGACAATCATCAAAAGTACCTTGAACCTCAAGCGCGGTTATGTTTTTTCCCAGTGTAGTCAATTGCAGTTCCTGAATCTTGCTTACCTTTCCGGAAGGATACAGGATAACCACATCAACGCCTTTCACATCCAAAAATCCATTTGCAGCTGCACTTCCTGTATCACCTGATGTAGCAACTAACACTGTTACTTTTTTATCGCTCCCTCTTGAAAAATATCCTAAACACCTACTCATAAACCTTGCACCAACATCTTTAAAAGCTAAGGTTGGCCCATGGAACAGCTCAAGCGAGTATATATTATCATTGATTTTTTTTAATGGAAAATCGAAATTTACTGTTTCAGAGCAGATGGTAAAAAGCTCTTCTTCCGGAATGGTGTTGCCTATATACGGGCGTATCACTTCAAAAGCAATTTGCTCTTTTGTTTTTGTTTTTAAGTGTTTGAAAAAATCAGGTGGAAGAACCGGTATTGTTTTCGGAAAATACAACCCATTATCAGGTGCAAGCCCTGTAATGGTTGCTTCTCTAAAATTAACAAGCGGAGATTTTTTATTTGTAGAAAAGTATAGCATTGTTTTTAAAATCCTACTGATTTATTTTATCCTAACCCCTTGATTACTAATCGTAGTAACATGTGTATGAAAATCAACTCCTGATTTTTGATAAACAGCAATCATCGCCTTTTCTACATCCTTTGCAGTTGCTTCATTTTTGCTAAGCATAAATACGGATGGTCCGGAGCCGGAGATACCGCCACCTATTGCTCCTGCTGCTAAACTTTTATTTTTCAGTTCATCAAAACATGGAATTAAAATACTGCGTATGGGCTCAACAATCACATCTACAAGCGAACGACCAATGAGTTCGTAATCGTTTTTCATAAATCCGGCAACTAGTCCGGCAACATTGCCCCATTGGGTTACAGCATCTTTCAATAAAATTTGTTTTTTTAATATGCCTCTTGAATCAGCTGTTTTTACTTCTATCTGAGGATGTAAAATAGTTACAAATAAAGGCGGAGCGGGTATTGAAATAATATCTAGTGGTGACGATGACCGGATAAGTATGATGCCACCATAGATGCAAGGAGCAATATTATCAGCATGTTTTGAGCCGGATGCAACTTCTTCACCACACATTGCAAAATGTATCAATTCTTCTTTTGAAAAACGATTGTTTAACAACTGATTTGCTCCAACCACACTACCTGCAGCACTTGCAGCGCTTGAGCCAATACCACTACCCGGTTTTATTAATTTAGTACTCTCTACTTCAAAACCAATCTCTTCCGGAACTTCCTTTAACAAAGCCAGTAAAGCCCCTCCTATCACATTTTTTGCAGGTTCGGTTGGTAAATTATAATCGTCTTTATTGATTATGGCAACTCCTTTTTTTGCAATTTTACGAATCACCATTTTATCAAACGGGCCATCCAAAGCAAAACCAAGTACATCAAAACCACAAACCACATTTGCAACAGTAGCAGGCGAAAACACCTCAACACTCCCTTTTTCCATTTAACATTTAACATTTAACATTTCTCAAACCCTCGCTGCTCTTATAATATCAGCAAATATTCCTGATGCCGTAACATCAGCCCCCGCTCCTGCTCCTTTAATCACTAGCGGTTGTTGAACATACCTATTGGTATAAAACAATACCACATTGTCCTTCCCATATAAATGATACAAATCCTGCTCTTTGTTGATATGCTGTAATCCAACAGAAGCCTTGCCGTTCTCTAATTTTGCAACAAATTTTAATTTACAATCTTCTTTAGCTGCCTGCTGATAAAGAGTTTTGAAGTGCTGTTCGTGTTTTACTAACTCTTTATAAAAATCAGCAACACTTCCATTCATACAGGATTCCGGTAGAAAAGAATTGTTTTTAATATCTTCCATTTCCATCACATGCCCTGCTTCCCGCGCCAATATTAATATTTTACGCATCACATCTTTTCCACTCAAATCAAGACGGGGGTCAGGTTCCGTATAACCCTCATCCTGCGCCTGTTTTACTACTTCTGCAAATGGTTTTGTTCCATCGTAATTATTAAAAACAAAATTAAGTGTGCCTGATAAAACGGCCTCAATTTTATTTACTTTATCACCACTTCTGATCAAGTCATTCAGGGTTCCGATAATCGGCAAACTAGCACCAACATTGGTTTCATACAAAAACGAGGCATTAAATTCTAATGCAAGCTCTTTTAATTTTTTATAATTTTCAAAGCTCGATGAACAGGCAATTTTATTACAAGCAATTACCGAAATGCTTTTCTTTAGCAGTGATGGATAACATTCCGCAATTTTGTCATTTGCTGTAACATCTATAAATACAGAGTTCCGCAGATTTTTTTGTACTACAAAATCAATAAATTTTTCTACCGACATAACTTCACCGGCTTGCAATTTTTCTTTCCAACTTTGTAAGTCAATTTCCTCTTCATTCTCCAACATTTTTTTACTGCTTGCAATTCCAACAACCCTTATTTGAAGGTTCAGGCTCTCATCTATGTATTGACTTTGTAGTTTAATCTGCTCAATTAATTTACCACCAACATTTCCACAACCCACTAAAAAAAGATTCACTTGTTTGTGAACGGTCTCAAAAAAGGCTTCATGCAATACATTCACCGCTTTTTTTACATCCGAAGTTTTAATTACAGTGGATATGTTTTTTTCGGAAGAGCCTTGTGCAATCGCACGAATATTTATTCCATTTCTACCCAATGCACCAAACATTTTACCACTTATGCCTGTATGGTTTTTCATTTGCTCACCCACCAATGCCACTATCGATAGGTCGTTTTCAATGTTGATGGGTTCCACTTTATGGAAAGTAATTTCATTTGCAAATTCAGTATCTATTACTTCTTTTGCTTTTTTTGCATTGGGTTCATCTACACCAACACAAATGGAATGTTCTGAAGAAGCCTGTGTAATAAGGATTACATTTATTTTTTCGTTGGATAATGATTCGAACAATCGTTTTGATATTCCGGGAACACCCACCATTCCACTACCTTCTAAACTCAACAAACTTATTTTACCTATACTTGAAATTCCACTCACACTATTTTTACTCTCTTTTGCTTTCCGCTCTATCAATGTTCCATAGTCCTCCGGAGCAAATGTGTTTTTTATCCATATCGGAATCCCTTTATTCATAACCGGTTGGATGGTTGGCGGATAAATAACTTTTGCGCCAAAATGCGAAAGCTCCATTGCCTCCTGATAAGAAATGTTGGGAATTATTTTTGCATTGCTTACCAATCGCGGATCAGCAGTCATCATACCACTCACATCTGTCCATATCTCAAGCAAATCTGCATCAATTGCTGCTGCTATGATTGCAGCAGTAAAATCCGAACCTCCTCTACCAAGCGTAGTTACTATTCCATTGCTATCAGCTGCAATAAAGCCGGGCACAATATATAATTGTTGTGGATGTTTGATTAGATACTTTTTTATTTCAGAATTTGTAAATTCTACATCCACCAATGCATTTCCGAAATTGGAATTGGTACGAATGATTTCCCGTGAATCAACCCATTGATTGGGTATTTGAAGGGTATCAAACCGCGCAGAAATTATTACTGATGATAATAATTCACCATAGCTCATTACACTGTCCAGTGTACGTTTTGAAAGTTCTTGTAATAAAAAAGCTCCTTCACAAATACTTTCTAAATCATTGCATTTTTTCTTCACCAAACTAAGTGTTGCACTTTGTTTGTCGATAGCTACCAATTCTCTCACAGCTTGCAAGTGCCTATCCTCAATTGCTTTCAGTTTTTCTTTATAGGACTCAACTCTAAAAGCAGCCATTTTAACTGCATCAATCAACATATCGGTTGTTCCGCCAAGTGCCGAAACAACAACTATTGTTTTATCTTTTACAAGTGATTGTTTAACAATAGCAACTACTTTATTTATGTTTTCGGCATTGGCTACTGATGTTCCACCAAATTTTAATACTTGCATAAATTAGATTAAATTAGGTTAAGATAAGTTCGAACTAAAATTTTGCAAATAATCTAAATAAACTTTTCCTCTGCTTTCTGCAAAAAAATCAAGTAACAACATAAAACAGGATTGAATAGAAAGCCCTATTCCAAAGCCCTTCCAAAATGTTTCAGGTTGAAAAATAAAAAACAGCGCAAAACCAATTAACAATAAACCAATTTCAATCCAACGGTATAAAACAAAATTTTTCATCACTGTATTCATTCTTGGAATTTCTTCATTTTGAATTTTTTCTTTCTCGCTTTGCACCATCTTGTTTACTCGCTCTATATCCTTCGGACTTCTAAAGTAAACCGAAGCACCAACAGTGATTTGAATTAAAGCAATAGCAACAAGTGAATACGACATTCCATTATAAAAAGGTTGATTTATTTTTGTGAAAAAATATATTGCACAAAAAACAGCTATTAGTCCTACAAGCACAAACAAAAGGCTTTCAGCCCTTTCTGCATTAAAATATTTTGTTATTTTATCCAATTTGTTTCTCTGATTGTTTGCGCCAGCCGCGATTTATAATCCTATTTTAGAGCCTGTTTAAATTTGTTAAAACACAAATACATCTACCAAAGTTTACTA
>JAHEYA010000195.1 GCA_023251855.1 Bacteroidota bacterium | reverse complement strand
CCCACTAAAACCTTTGGATATAGCAACTGCAGGTGGTATAAGACTTAGCCAGAGTGGAAACCAAACTTCGAACAATGAAATTTACTTTCAGGATAATGGGCAAATAAGATCTTTTGATAATAACCACCGAATTATTTTTGACAGATCAAGCAATATTCTTGAATTGAGAGAATGGGGTGATATTATTTTTTCTCCGGGAGGAGGAGGAAGAACACAAACAGTTACTATGGCAGGGAATGGTAATGTCGGTATTGGGACAACTGGGCCATCAACTCAACTTCATACAACGGGTGGAGTGCGTTTTCAAACTCTTACAGGCTTAGGCAGTCGTCTTGTTGTAACGGATCCTTTTGGCAATCTTTCTGCTGCTTCTGCAAGCGCTGCAGGTTTAGTTAGTGGAAGCGGAAATTTTAACTATATTCCTAAATGGACATCAGGCACTGCCGTGGGCAATTCAATTATTTATGATAACGGTAGTGGTAAAATTACCGTATGCGGAGATTTAGCCGTTACAGGTGATTTTACTCTTCAAGCTGTTGGTAATGCTCTTTTTGCAGGTGGAGCTATCGCCTGCCCTTCAGACCTTCGCTTTAAGAAGGATATAACTCCATTACCAAATTCGTTAAGTAATGTTTTGAAATTACGTGGGGTAAATTACAATTGGAAGGTAAATGAATTTCCTGAGAAAAATTTTAGTACTGATAAACAAATTGGTTTTATTGCACAGGAACTGGAAAAAATTTATCCTGAGTTTGTTTTCACTGATAAAGAAGGTTATAAATCGGTTGATTATTCAAGGCTTACTCCTGTGCTTGTAGAAGCTATTAAAGAATTAAATGCTAAAAGTGAAGGTCAGCAAAAAATGATTGATCAACAACAGCAAGTGATAGAAAAAATAGTAAAGGAGATTGATGCCTTGAAAAATAAGAAATAAATTTTTACCTCATAAAATTTTTGAGATTATAAGTAAGTGTTAACATATAATAACGTGTTAGCACATTTGATCTGCTATCCTCGATATAGGAATCTGTAACTGTTCTGGTAATGCTGTTATTTTGAGCAAGCATATCATACACACTTACTTTTACTTCCATTGATTGACTTTTAAAAAATTTATATCCAAGCGAAGTATTCCATAATAAATAACTTTGATCAAAACTTTGAGAAAGCCCTGTATAAAGTGTATGTATTAAATTGGTATTAAAAACAAAGCCTTTCCATACCATCCAATTTAATTTTAAAGAGGTTGTTTGATAAAAATAATTATTGTTTGCTGCTGTTTGCAAACTATTGTTTACAATGCTATAGTTGGCTGTGTACGATAAATTAAAATCAATTTTTTCACTTATATTACTGACCAAACCTGTTCCTCCTGTTAAGGTATAATTATTTGCCAGATTACTTAAACCATTAATTAATGCGGGGGTTCGGCTATAAGTTGCTGCTACACTAAAATTAAGATTGCATTTTACTGCAGTAACCGGCAAAGCATAAGTAAGTAATCCTCTACCATTCCAATATCCTTGTAAATTAACAGGTTTGGTAAGTTGGCTTCCTCTTTTTAAAACAAAAGAATCATTAATAGTTGTGTCGTGAGTTGGAATTAAAGAAGAATTTCCAATATAATCCTGAGCATAATTACCAAACAAAAAAGCAAACAAACCGGTTGCTTTTTCATAGTTCGCTTTTCCATATCTGATAACAAGTGTATGCTGGTAATCCTGCTTCAGATCAGGATTTCCTGTACTTAACAATAAAGGATTGCTATTATTAATTACATTTTGCAATTGAGTAATTGATGGATTATTATTAGAAGCACGATAATAGATACGCAAATTAGTGCCTCGTGAAAATTTATAATTGAACATAACATGTGGAAGAAAACTTAAAAAAGATTTTTTTGCAGCAAATGCAACAGGAAAACTTTGGTCGCCTGTAAGCGTTGCATATTGAACGTTTGCGCTTGCCATGAACATGAATTTTTTTTTATTCATGTTATAACCAATACCACCACGGTTTGTCAGATAAATACTTTTGTATTTATTAGTCAACAAAGTATCTAAAGAAGAGTAATTATCATTTACTGAATTAAAATTATTTGTTTCCTTATCATTATTGTTGCTTGTATAGGAAGGAGTATAGGTTAACATGAGTTGACTAAAACTGTCTAAGGGTTCAGTATAAACAAGACTTGAAGAAAGTGTATACCCATTTGTATTTTGAGTAGATCTTTGGTCGGTAATAGAACTATCATTTAAAAAATAATATTTACTCATGGAATACAAACTGTTGTTACCATTTTTGTTATTGAGATCCGTGCCAATGCTCCAAGAAATGGTTCTTCCATGTTTATCAAATTTATGTTGTAACATGGTGTTGTTAGAAAATGTGTAACCAGAATTAAAAGAGCTGTTAGTATTATTTGTTTTACTTTCTAAAAAGTTTTCGCTTTTGCGAATATTATTGCCTACAACCGTTGAATTTGCCTGACTCTCCTGCAAATTAAATTTTTGAGTCATGATAATAGAGTTTGCCGAATCTATTTTGTATTCAAGCCGGAGATTGAACCGATGATTATTATTTTTATTTCTTGCTTCATTTACTTCGTTGTAATATAACCCGCTATCCTTAGAGGTAATATAGTTTCGGGTAAGTGAAGTTGTATTTTTATTATCAGTTTGATTAAAAAAATAACTTCCTGTAACTTTTATTTTTTGTCCCCATTTATCGCTATAGTTTAGTCCTATTGCCTGAGTGGTTGATATCCCTGATTGTGGCCCGACCAAAAAATTATTGATGCTATTACCATCACCGCCCTTACCTCCGCTATAACCACCGGGAGAACCTCCTCCTCCCCCACCGGGCCGGCCACCAAAACCGCTCCGGCCATGTTCGCCACCGGCACTAGCACCTGTGGCACCTAACAGATCCTGAGTACTAAAATTTTGTTGATTAATATTGTTTGAAAGTGCGAGTATTGATACTCTTCTATCCCCTCTGAAAATATTAATATTTCCACCTGCAATGTAACGGTCATCAGTTCCATAGCCGCCATATAGTTTACCAAACTGGCCGTTGTTCTTACCTGATTTTGTAATTATATTAATTGTTTTACTTGACTGGCCATCATCAAAACCTGTAAACTGAGCCTGGTCACTGGCCTTATCGAACACCTGAATTTTTTCAATTAGTTCAGCAGGTAAATTTTTAAGTGCCATATTGGGATCATCACCAAAAAAAGGTTTACCATCTAAAAGTACCTGTTTCACATCTTCACCATGAGCTTTAACGGTTCCATTTTCGGAAGTGATGCCGGGCATTTTAGAAATTAGATCTTCGGCATTTGCATCCGGATTGGTTTTATAGGCTTTTGCATTGTATCCGATGGTATCTCCGTTTTGTTGAACGCGAGTTTCTCTCCCTTCTACAGTAACTGTTTTTAAAGAGGTTACGGAAGATTTAAGTTTAATAATTCCAAAATTTTTATCGGATTGATTTTCGGTTATGGTAAACTTTTCGGTTTTAAAAGTTTGGTAACCAATAAAAGAAAATTTCAAGAAATAATTTCCAAATGAAAGGGATTCGATTTTAAAATTTCCATCTGCATCAGAAACAGATGCGGCTGCAATAGAAGAATCTTTTGTGCTAATCACAGCCACTGTTCCATAAGGTATTGCTTCTGCTGTTTTTGTATCTTTAATGATACCAGAAACACTGCCTTTTAAAGTAACAGTAGTTTGCGATTTACTATCAAAAACAACTATGGTATTTAAAAGAATTAAAAAAAAAGTGGTTATGCGCGACATCAGTAATTATTGTTCATTTATTGTATGAACAACCGCTAAAGGTATTTACAAAATGATTATGAAAATGTTAAAATATCAAAAAGGGGTTAGAGGCCATCTCTCATTTGGCGCAGCTTTAAAATGCTAACTATAGTATGTGGTGCAGGTTGCATACTCCACTATTGAAACATTTCAACAAACATTTAAAGCGCCTCTTGCAGTAGCTCTTGCACTTCATACTCTTCTCTGACATCCAATCCCCACACTGACCAACCTTTGGGTTTTTTTCGAGCAAATAATTCTATCTTTTCTTGCGAAGGAAACATTTTTTCAATTCCTACAAGAACTTCTTTCGGCTTTTCACTATGCCGACCTCTTGGACTTCTAACAAGTTGCTGAATATTTCTTGCACCTCTTGGATTTGGTATTCGCCCTCTCTTAAATACCAAACATAATTCGCAATTTGACAGCGTGTATTGTCCTGGGTTGTGGTTCATCTTATCCCAAATGAATGCAACGGTTCTGAATTCAAAGTCCCATGCCTTTCCCAATTCAATCGCTTGTTCCAAATGAGGACTGGTTGCCCACATAAACAAGAGACAGTCATCATTTGCAATTTCATGAATTGGTATTTTTTTCATCTCCTTAGTTTTCAAAGTTGGATACTTGAAATTTGCCGAACTGATAAAAATCTTTTTGCTTACATCAAAGTTCTCCACTCTACCGCTTTTATCAAATTGCATTTTACCATTGTAATCCCAAGGTGGGTCAGCATAAATTATGTCAAACTTTTTTTCGGGCAGGTCGGGATAAAGAGATGGAAGGTCGTTTCTTTTTGTTCTCCTTTGTTGCTCTGCATTGTAAATGGTGTAGCCAGTTATTCTATGAACATTTCCATTTACACCATTTAATTTTGGCGACTTCTTCTCTTTTGTGAATAGGTCTATTTGCCTTTTTTTCATTTACGAAATGCAAATTTATAGTATGCGAATACAAAAGATACTTTTAACACCTGCAAACTGTTCTGTAAAATATTTTTCAACAATCGTAAATATAGGAAAAAAGCAAACACACAAAAAATTGAATTAAAAAATTTTCCTAACGCTCAAAAAAATTTTAGAACCGCCAACGCACTGGCTCACTGTAATCTTGACTAAACACAGAGAACAAAGCTCAGCGGAAGCGAAATATTAATTGCATTTTGTCGTACACCCGTCAAAACTATAGAATTAAATAAATTATATCTTTGTTAAAAATAGTTTGGAAACTAAAAAAATGAAACAAATCTTTATTGCTATGAGTTGCATACTCCTCTCCTGCTGTGTGGACAGCACCTCACAAAACTCGGGTGCGCAGGTCACCAATTTTGACAAAGAAGGTCACAGAGGCTGCCGAGGTTTGATGCCTGAAAACACAATACCTGCTTTCAAAAAAGCAATTGATCTCGGTGTAACTACTTTGGAAATGGATGCAATTATTACTAAAGATAAACAAGTAATTATTAGTCATGAACCATTTTTTAACCATGAAATCACTACAAAATCAGATGGAAGTTTTGTAACTGAAGCTGAAGAAAAATCATTGAATATTTATCAAATGACCTATGAACAAACGCAGCTGTTTGATGTAGGATTA
>JAHEYA010000194.1 GCA_023251855.1 Bacteroidota bacterium | reverse complement strand
CATTTAATAGCTTGTGCTAACGGAACTGATGCTTTGCAAATTGCAATGATGGCACTTGATCTCAAACCTGGTGATGAAGTAATTACTGCTGATTTCACCTATGTTGCCACTGCTGAAGTTATTGGTTTGTTAGGTTTGAAACCTGTTTTGGTAGATGTCATTCCTGATACTTTTGATATTGATATTGAAAAAATCGAAAAAGCAATCACTCCTAAAACTAAAGCAATAGTTCCAGTTCATTTATTCGGCCAATGTGCCAATATGGAAGCAATAATGACATTGGCAAAAAAACATAATTTATATGTTATTGAAGATACCGCACAAGCTATTGGGGCTGATTATTTGTATACTGATGGTACTACAAAAAAAGCAGGAACAATAGGAACAATAGGCTGTACATCATTTTTTCCGTCCAAAAATTTAGGTTGTTATGGTGATGGTGGAGCTCTTTTTACAAATGATGACAAACTTGCTGCTAAGATTGGAATGATTGCTAATCATGGACAATCAGTTCAGTATGTGCATGATTCAATTGGTGTAAATTCCCGTTTGGATACACTACAAGCAGCAATTTTAAGAATTAAATTACGTGATCTTGATAATTATGCAAAAGCTCGCAATAAGGCTGCCAGCTTTTATGACAAAGCCTTTACAAATAATCCGAAACTTAAAACACCTGCTCGTGCAAGCTATTCAAATCATGTATTTCATCAGTATACGCTGCAATTGAACGGTGTTGACAGAAATGCATTACGTGAATTTTTAGCAGGCAAGGGAATTCCTGCGATGATCTATTATCCAATTCCTTTGCATCTGCAAAAAGCTTATCTAGATACACGTTACAAAGTGGGTGATTTTCCTGTAACTGAAAAATTATGTGCCTCAGTGCTGTCATTACCAATGCATACTGAATTAGATGAAGAAACCTTAAAATATATTACAACAAGTGTTTTGGAATTTTGTAAATAACAGGCCCCTCCTAACCTCCCCGAAGGGGAGGAACACCGGAGCATAAAACAAATTTGAGATGTTTTCGATTTTATTATTTCAATTATCAAATTGCCAAATTATCAAATTATCAAATTGAATTATGAATATAGCAGTAGTAGGAACAGGATATGTAGGATTAGTTACAGGGACATGCCTTGCAGAAACCGGCAACCATGTTATTTGTGTTGACATTAACAAAGAAAAAGTGCAAAAAATGCAGTCCGGTGTGGTGCCAATTTATGAACCACACTTAGATCTGTTGTTTGAAAGAAATATTAAACAAGGGAGATTAACTTTTACAACTAATCTTGAAGAAGCAATTGAAAAAGCAAAAATTATTTTTCTGGCGCTGCCTACCCCTCCCGGTGAAGATGGTTCTGCAGACCTAAGTTATATCCTTGGTGTTGCAAATGATCTAGGAAAAATAATTAAAGAGTATAAAGTAATAGTTGACAAAAGCACTGTTCCGGTAGGCACTGCAGAAAAAGTTCGTGTAGCAGTTGCAAAAAATGCTTCTTGCGAATTTGATATCGTTTCAAATCCCGAATTTTTACGAGAGGGTTTTGCAGTTGATGATTTTCTCAAACCAGATAGAGTTGTAGTTGGTACAAGTTCTCCTAAAGCACGCAAGATAATGGAAGAGCTTTACAAACCCTATGTTCGCCAGGGTAATCCAATCGTTTTTATGGATGAAAAATCTGCTGAACTAACTAAGTATGCAGCCAATGCTTTTTTAGCTACAAAGATTACTTTTATGAATGAAATAGCTAACCTCTGCGAAAAATTAGGAGCTGATGTAGATGCAGTTCGTATTGGAATAGGTTCTGATGAAAGAATTGGTAAACGTTTTTTATTTCCCGGAATCGGTTATGGTGGAAGCTGTTTCCCTAAAGATGTTCAGGCATTGGCAAAATCAGCAAGCGATGTAAATCAAGATTTTAAGATTTTAGAAGCGGTTATGGATGTTAACAACACACAAAAAACCATCATTGTTCCAAAAATTAAAGCCTATTTTAAAAATAATCTAAAAGAAAAAAAAATCGCCTTGTGGGGTCTAGCTTTTAAACCTGATACCGATGATATTAGAGAAGCACCGGCATTATACATTATTGAAGAACTTTTAAAAGAAGGAGCAGTTATTTCAGCATACGATCCTGAAGCGATGAATAATGTCCGTAATTTAATTGGAGATAAGATCGACTATGCATTTGATGAGTACGATGCATTGCATGATGCCGATATTCTATTAATCGCTACTGAATGGAGCCTTTTCCGTACTCCTGACTTTGAAAAAGTAAGTGCTTTATTAAAAAGCAAAACCATATTTGATGGCCGAAATTTATATGGTATTGAGCAAATGAAAGAGCTTGGATATTATTATTGCAGTATTGGTAGAGAAACGGTTAAATAAATGGTGAATTAGAGAAATGGTGAATTAGAGAATTTTTAATATAAGTGCGAAATAAAATACCTGTATCGAATAAAAAATCTCCGATTCACTAATTCAAAAAATCAATAATTTAATATATGAAAAGAGTTTTAATCACCGGTGCAGCAGGTTTTTTGGGTTCCCACCTTTGCGATCGCTTCATCAAGGAAGGTTATCATGTTATTGGTATGGATAACTTGATTACTGGCGATTTAATCAATATTGAGCATTTAATGAAGCTCGAACATTTTGAATTCTATCATCATGATGTTTCCAAATATGTATTTGTTCCTGGCGATTTAGATTATATTTTACACTTTGCATCACCGGCAAGTCCGATTGATTATTTAAAAATACCTATACAAACATTAAAAGTGAGTTCGCTAGGAACACACAACCTGCTTGGCTTAGCGCGAGTTAAAAATGCACGTATATTAGTTGCTTCAACATCAGAAGTGTATGGCGACCCAATGATACATCCTCAAACAGAAGAGTATTGGGGTAATGTAAATCCGGTTGGACCACGTGGTGTATACGATGAAGCAAAACGCTTTATGGAAGCTATCACCATGGCATACCATACCTATCATGGTTTGGAAACCCGCATCATTCGTATTTTTAATACCTATGGTCCTCGTATGCGACTGAATGATGGACGTGTATTGCCGGCATTTATCGGACAAGCCCTTCGTGGCGAAGATCTTACCATGTTTGGTGATGGTTCTCAAACACGTTCATTTTGTTATGTCGATGATCTGGTGGAAGGGATTTTTCGCTTATTGCTAAGTGATTATGCACAGCCTGTTAACATTGGTAATCCACAGGAAATTACTATTAAACAATTTGCTGATGAAATAATTAAACTGACAGGAACATCACAAAAAATAATTTCGAAACCATTGCCTCAAGATGATCCAAAGCAACGCAAACCTGATATTACAAAGGCCAGAGAGATACTAGGTTGGGAACCAAAAGTGAGTCGTGCTGAAGGATTAAAAATTACTTATAATTATTTTAAAGGCTTTTCAAAAGACGAACTAAATAAAACTGCACATCGGTTTGGATAAATCACTTAGTCTCTTTCATCGCATTCCCTTTATTCACTAAATAACCAAACAAGGCAGCAGTAAAAAACATAATAAGGCTGTATATAGCAGGGGGAACGCTCATTGCGCTGTTACCAATTACACTAAGTGCAATATAGATTGCTAATGTTCCATTGTGAATCCCAATTTCCATACCAATAGCAATAGCCTGCCTTTTCCCGAGATTAAAGATTCGTGGGATAAAATATCCAACAACCATACTCAACAAATTAAAAACAAGTGCTGCTATTCCAACCTCCTGAAAATAACTGACAATATGATCCCTTTCCTTTGCAATAGCAAGAATTATGATAAGGGCCAGAAACACTGCTGATGCAATCTTTACAGGTTTATTAAGTTTTAATGCAAGTAATTGCGATTTTGAGCGCACCAACATACCAATAGCTACCGGAACTAAAACAATCATACATACTTCGATCACTTTTTTAAACTGCATTGGAACCACTTGATCCGACTGCAAAAAATACACAATCGAAAAATTAACAATAAATGGAAGAGTAAAAAGAGCAAGTATACTATTAATTGCTGTAAGTGATATATTAAGAGCCACATCACCTTTGGCAAGATGACTATATAAATTTGCTGTAGCACCTCCAGGTGCTGCTGATAGCAACATCAAACCTACAGCTAACTCAGGCGATAGTCCAAAACCAATTGCAATAAAAAAACAGATTGCCGGTAAAATTAACATCTGGCAAACAAGCCCTATTACAACTGCTTTGGGATTAACAACAATAAATTTAAAATCATTGATAGTAAGAGAAAGCCCTAAACCCATCATTATGATTGCAATTGCAAGTGGTAACAATACCGTTGTAAGTATATTTGATTCCATGTGGCGGTGTAATTATTAAATCAAAAATGAACCACTTACTCCTTATAGATCAACTTCGCATATTTTTTATTCCCATTGTAATCTACTTCCAATAAATACATTCCGGAAACAAGCTTACCTGTAAAACCCTCTATATTAAATTGCTGTACTCCTTGGTGAACGATTTTATTTTCAGAAATTATTTTTTGTCCTTCTATATTCATCAACGAAATTTTCATCCTGCTTTCTCCATAAAAGGATGACTTAATATCCGTTTCAGGAGCTAGGCTGATGTGTAATTGATCGTTAAAAGGGTTTGGAAAAACCTGAAATTTAAAACCTGAAACCACTTCTTCTATGCCAACCTGTATCTTTACAAAGCCAGGTTTTACTGTAGTATCGGAACACCCATACGCATTTGAAACAATAAGAGATATTGTATAATTTCCGTTTCCAGAATATTCATGAATAGGATTTTGAATGGTGCTTGTGCCACCATCGCCAAAATTCCAATTCCAGCTTAAAGCATCTACTGAATTATCGGCAAGGTAAGCGGTATCACCGGAAATAAATGCTTGAAAATTAGCTACCGGCGATTGATATACAAATATCTGGCTGGTTACTGTTGAACTATCGGTTCCTGTAGCACCAAAAGCCATCAGCGTTACCGTATATGCACCCGGATTTGCATAGTAATGTATCGGATTTGCAATTACAGAAGTTGCTCCATCACCAAAGTCCCACAGATAAGTAATTGCGTAAATACTCGTATTAATAAAATTTACTTTTAGTGTTGAACAGCCATTGGTAGGTGAAGCAACAAAACCTGCTTTTAATCTCGATGAGAGTATTATCGCTCCTGAGCAAAACCCTGCACAACCATTTGAATCAGTTACATTCACCTGATAACTATAGTTTCCGGCTAATTGATAAATATGAGAAACCGTATCGCCTATTCCGGAAGCATTGTCACCAAAACTCCATGCATAAGAAAAAGGCGCTACTCCACCTGAAGTAACTGTTGCAGTAAAATTGGTTGGCTCACCAGAGATGAGCGAGTCGGCTGTGCAAGTAACCACAGGTAAAGCAATC
>JAHEYA010000193.1 GCA_023251855.1 Bacteroidota bacterium | reverse complement strand
TATTATAACAGAGGACTTGTTTATTCAACCAAAGGAAAAACAGATCTTGCTATTGCTGATTATTCAAAAACGATACAATATAATCCACGTAAAGTAGAAGCCTTTATTAACAGAGGTTCTGCCTATAGTGAGTTAAAACAATACAAACAAGCTCTTGAAGATTATAATAAAGCGATCGAATTAAAACCTAAAATGGCTGAAATCTATAACAATCGCGGATATTTATTCAGTTTGCAGAATTTACAACCGGAGGCTATCAAAGATTTCGACAAAGCGATAAGCCTCAATCCTAAGTATAGTAATGCATACATCAACAAAGCTTTTTCAAACAGTTCAACTGGCGACCATCAGTCCGCCATTGATATTCTTAGTAAACTCATTGAAATCAACCCCAATTTTTCTTCAGCCTATTTTAACAGGGCAACAGAATATAGGGAGCTTGGTGATAAAAAAAATGCACTTAAAGATTACGACAAAGGCCTAGCATTAGAGCCTAATGATGCAAGAGCACTAATGTTACGTGCCGAAATTCGCGATGAAATTGGTGATGATGCCGGTGCTGTTGAAGATTGTACAATACTCCTAAAACTTGAACCATCCAATTCTAAAGCGTATTATACACGTGCTCGTGCTGAATACGATCTACCCAACTTCCAGGCTGTTGTTGAAGATTGCAGTAGTGCACTATTCAATAAACCGGATTATATAGAAGCATACATCCTTCGTGCAAACGCTTTCGACTTTTTAAATAAGTATGAAGATGCTCTAAAAGACTATAACAAAGCGATTGAGATCAATCCAAAAGCAATTGATGCTTACGATCAACGAGCTATAGCCAAACTTGCCAAAAATGATATTACCGGAGCACTTTCCGACCTATCAAGAGCAATTTCAATTGCACCAAAAGATGCAAAATTAATTGAGAAAAGAGCCGTTTTACGTGTAGCAACGCGAGATTTCAAAAATGCTGCTGATGATTATTCAAAAGTAATTGAACTCGATCCCAAAAATGCAAAAGCTTTTGTTGCTCGAGGTGATATATTGCTTCAAGATGGCAATACCCGGCAAGCATGTGATGATTACATAAAAGCCGAAGCTCTTGGTGATGGTGCTGCAATCAGTAAACGAATTTTGAATTGTAAATGATTGCGAACTTTGCGTGATATTAGTTCTGCCGAGTAAAACAAACGTAGTAACTACTCAGAAATTGAATAGAACGCAGATGACGCTGATTGCTTATGATACAGTATGATTTTTACCGTGGTTAATCATAAAAGAAATGATAAAAAAATATTTTTTTATCTGTGTTAATCATAAATAATCCGCCTCATCTGCGTTCCATTTGTTTTTTATGGACTGAGTAGTTAAAAACAAACATATGAAAAACAATAAATTTTTAATTTTATTACTCTTGCTTACCCAAAGTTGCTATTCCCAGCTTAGTTTCGGCTTCAAAAAAAAATTCACTAAAGCTGATTCATTGCGTGGAACCCTCTCTCCTCTCCGCTCCTGCTACGATGTATTGATGTACGATTTGGATATAAAAGTAGATATTGAAAACAAATTTATCTCAGGCACTAACACCATTAAGTTTGTTGCTACAACTGATTTTCAAAAGCTTCAAATTGATCTGTTTGAAAATATGAAAATTGAAAAAATTGAATTTAATGATAAAATACTAAAATACTCCCGCCTCTTTAATGCTGTATTTGTGGAGTTTGCCGATACTGTCAGAAAAGAAAACGTGCTATCTTTAAAAATCTTTTACTCCGGAAACCCGCAATCAGCAAAGCGTCCACCTTGGGATGGAGGCTTTTCATGGGAAAAAGAAAAAAATGGCGATCCCTGGGTTGGGGTATCCTGCCAGGGAACCGGAGCAAGTTTATGGTGGCCCTGCAAAGATCATCAAAGTGATGAACCTAATGAAATGCTTATCAGAATTACTGTTCCTCCCGGATTAATGGATGTTTCAAATGGTCGTTTAAAACGAAAAACACTATTACCTGACGGCTGGACCAAATTTGAATGGTATGTTTCCTACCCAATCAATAATTATGATGTAACCATGAACATAGCCAAATACAGTCACTTTAGCGATTTCTATTTTAATCCGGCTTACAATGATACGCTCAGTTTAGATTATTTTGTACTGCAGCAAAATTATGAAGTAGCACAAAAACAATTCAAACAAGTGAAACCAATGCTTGATTGTTATTATAAATTATTTGGCGAATATCCTTTTGTTCATGATGGTTACAAGCTGGTTGAAACATCCTATTTAGGCATGGAACATCAAAGTTGTGTTGCCTATGGTAACAAATTTCGAGATGGTTATTTAGGGTATGATATGTCGGGCACCGGTTATAAATTTGATTATATTATTATACATGAATCGGCACATGAATGGTGGGGCAATAGCATTACTACGAATGATATTGCCGATATGTGGATACATGAAGGATTCGGAACCTATTCAGAAGCCCTCTATATAGAGTGTTTATACGGGCATACTGCATATCTAGAATATGTCAACGCAACAAAAAAAGGTGTCGAAAACGAAGAGCCCATCATTGGCAAATATGGCGTTAACAAAGAAGGTTCTAATGATATGTATCCGAAAGGTGCATTACTATTGCATACTATACGTAGTATCATTGATGATGATAAAAAAATTTTTGATATCATCAAAGGGATTCAAGATACATTTCAATACCAAACTATTAATTCCAGAGACATTGAGAATTACATCATTAAAAAATCAGGAATTGATTTAACGGATGTTTTTGAACTCTACCTTCATAGTTCAGCTATTCCAAAACTAAGTTTAAAAATTTCGGAAGATCCCTGGGATATTAAAGTTATGTATCGCTATACCCTTGGAGGCAAAAGCGCTTTCAATGAGGAAGAGTATATAGAAAATCAACCGGCATTTTCAATGCCCGTGAAAGTTACTCTTAAAAAAAATGTTTTTGAATTCATTTACCCTACTACCGAATGGCAAACCTTTAAAATACGTGATATGAGAGCTGCTGATTTTAAAGTAGCAACTGATCTGTTTTATATCGATGAAGAATCTATCTTAGTGAATGGAAATGAATAAAAAAGTTTTGTTCAAGAATTCCTTTTATCTGCGAAATCAGCGGGAAATAAACACATTCATAAATTATGACAATCACTAAAACACAAAACCTACTTTTGCTTTTTTCATTGCTCACCATCTTTGGATTTGCTCAAAAAGCTCAACCCGACAAACAAAACAAACAAGTGCTAACCAGCACAGAACCTTCATTTCCAAAGGGGGACAATGAACTGTACAAATACATTTTATACAACATAAAATATTCTGAAGAGTCCAAAAAAAAATACATTGAAGGCGAAGTTTCATTGAGTTTTGATGTAAAATCCGATAGTTCAGTAACAAACATTGTTGTTATAAGTGGGCCCGGCTATGGTATTGAAACCGAAGTAAAAAACTTAGTTCAAAAGTTGAAATTTTCACCTGGTGTACAAAACGGAATTCCGATTAAAATGAATACCATGTATTCGTTTCCGGTAAAGGCTCATTGATCCCTGTTAATACAAAACTGAAGCATTGAATTTTGTTCAAAGTTTAACAAAACAAAAAACATAATAATGCAGATAATGCCCAATTGTCAATGATTTGCGTGAGGGATAGTAGCGGAAATCCTTTTTTCATTTTCTGAAAAAGATTGCAGCGGATAGCCCGACCCCTCATTTTCAGAGGGGACACGCCCAAAATCCATAAAATTATTTATTGATCTTAGGTTGCCAGAATTCTGTTGAATTAGTAGAAATTCCTTTTGCAATTTCTACTCAAATTGCCATTTAAAACTCCATCCCAAAAACTCAAAATTCCAAACTTTTGAAAAACCTTTAATTCAACTCCTTGCTCAGTGCACTTTTCCAAAAAAAATCAATGTCAATAAGTTTTTTTTCAGGTAGCCGTAATTTATAATGATTAATTCTTACCTTTGCCCTCCCCAAAAAAGCGGGTTATAGAGAAAGTTGATAAAAATTTAATACTTAAGAAATGCCTACAATATCGCAACTAGTGCGTAAAGGAAGATTAAAAGCTGTAAACAAAAGTAAGTCTGCAGCATTGGATTCTTGCCCTCAAAAACGTGGAGTTTGTATTCGTGTTTACACTACAACTCCTAAAAAACCTAACTCCGCAATGAGAAAAGTGGCCAGGGTTCGTTTAACAAACAAAAAAGAAGTGAATGCATATATTCCCGGTGAAGGACATAACCTGCAAGAGCACTCAATAGTGCTTATTCGTGGCGGAAGAGTAAAAGATCTTCCCGGTGTTCGTTACCATATTGTTCGTGGAGCTCTGGATACATCAGGTGTTGCTGGCCGTAACCAAAGACGTTCTAAATACGGAACTAAAAGACCTAAAGCAGGAGCTAAAGGTGCTGCACCGGCAGCTACACCGGCTAAAAAGTAATAAGATAACAAACACAGATTCGTAAATTCGTTAAAATTCGTAATTCGTAGCAATCGTAATTCGTAGCAATAATGAGAAAAAGCAAAGCAAAAAAAAGAATCCTTTTACCTGATCCAAAATTTAATGACATCCTTGTTACTCGTTTTGTAAACAACTTGATGTATGATGGTAAAAAAAGCACTTCATACGATGTGTTTTATGATGCTATTGAAATGATTCAGAAAAAAACTGAACAAAACGGACTGGAAATGTTCAAAAAAGCATTGGTAAATATCACTCCAGCTGTTGAAGTTCGTAGTCGCAGAGTTGGTGGTGCTACTTTTCAAATTCCTTCTGAGATTCGTCCGGAAAGAAAAACTTCTATGGGTATCAAATGGATGATTCTTTATGCTCGTAAAAGAAATGAAAAATCGATGAGCGCTAAATTAGCAGGTGAAATCATTGCTGCGGCTAAAGAAGAAGGTGCTGCTTTCAAAAAGAAAGAAGACGTTCATAAAATGGCTGAAGCTAACAAAGCATTCTCTCACTTTAGATTTTAAAAAAGTAGCAAGTACTAAGTATCAAGTAGCAAGACAAAATACCTGATACCCGATACTTGATACCTGATACAAAAAAAATAAAATAAAATGGCAGACTTAAGATATACCCGAAACATTGGAATTGCAGCTCATATTGATGCAGGTAAAACTACCTGTACTGAACGTATTCTATATTATACAGGTGTTAATCACAAAATCGGTGAGGTACATGATGGGGCTGCAACTATGGACTGGATGGTTCAGGAGCAGGAACGTGGTATAACAATCACTTCTGCTGCTACTACCTGTTTCTGGAAATATAAAGGTGAACAATATAAAGTTAACATTATTGATACTCCCGGACACGTTGACTTTACAGTTGAAGTAAACCGTTCATTACGTATCCTTGATGGTTTGGTATTTTTATTTTCTGCAGTTGATGGTGTTGAGCCTCAGTCAGAAAC
>JAHEYA010000192.1 GCA_023251855.1 Bacteroidota bacterium | reverse complement strand
GCACCTTCACAGGTCATGTGAACGATATAAGCAGGCACTCCTGTATATTGTGCCATGTCGGCAAACCGCCCACTGGCTTCAGCTTCAGTAATCTCGGGCTGAGAAATATAATGATATAATGGAGAAAGTTTTCCTTCAGATTTATGCTTAGCAACCAGAAAATCGATCATATCGCCATTAGTAGCATGGGTAGTAACCATTCCACCTTGTTTTTTTACTTCATTCATCAAACCCACCATTTGCCTGTCATCAATCATTAAAGCACCTTTATAAGCCATAAAAGTTTTAAAAGAAGTAATTCCCTCTTTCTCTATCATATCTTTTATTTCGGCTTTGGTAGTATCATTAAAATCGGTTACAGCCATGTGAAATGAGTAGTCTCCAACAGCATTTCCATCCGAACGGCTTTTCCATTCATTAAGTGCCGAATACAATGATTTACCTTGCGTTTGAAGAATGAAATCGATCACCATAGTAGTACCACCAAAAAGGGCAGCACGAGTACCTGTTTCATAATTATCGCTGGAGAAGGTACCCATGAATGGCATATCCAGGTGAACATGTGGATCAATGCCACCGGGAATAACCAATCTATTTGTTGCATCAATAACCTGATCAGCCTTTACAGAAAGGTTTTTGCCAATGGTGTCAATTTTTTCACCTTCAATAAAAATATCTGCAACGTAATCATCTGCTGCCGTAATAATTCGTCCGTTTTTTATAAGTAATGACATGCTTATTTTTATTGAAATTTCTTTAAGAATTTAAAATTAAATAAATTAATCGAAATCTCAAATTTAATTTTAAAACAGTCTGAATAGTAGTCTTTTTTGAATAAATTTGCTTATTCTGAGTTGTTGTATTATTTTGAAACTAAGTTATTGATTAAACACAAATTTTATGTATGAAATAGGTACAGGTGTGAAGGATATCACCGCTTTTAAGAAAGGAATTGGGATGATGGGGTATGGAATGCATTATAATACTGTTGAAGAGATTGAAACACCTCTTTCTGCAAGAGCCTTTGTAATAAAGGATTCGGCTTCACAAAAGAAAATAGCATTTGTGAATGCTGAAATGTGTTTTATTACTATTTCTATAAAAAGTGGCGTTATAAAACAATTGCAGGAAAAATTTCCACAGTTTGGTTATACGGATGATAATGTACTGCTTACTGCACAGCATACCCACAGTGCTCCCGGAGGTTATTCTCATTATGCACTTTATAATATGAGTATCCCAGGTTTTGTTCCCGAAGTATATCAAACCATTGTAAATGGTATAGTTGATGCGATTACTCAAGCGGAATCAACTATGCAACCTTCGGCAATTTATTTGAATTCAGGCCTGTTTGAGCCTCATTTGGAAGTGGCTTTTAATCGCTCTATAAAAGCATTTAATGCGAATCCGGAAGTAAAAAAAATTGATGAAAGAGATACTCATCTGGCTGTTGACAGGGAAATGACCTTGCTAAGAATTGATAATTCCAATGGAGAAAAGATCGGAATAATCAATTGGTTTGGTACTCATACTACCAGTATTTCCAATGATAATCAGAGAGTGTGTAACGATAATAAAGGATATGCATCTACTTATTTCGAAGAAGATATTCGTAAAGAAAGTAATAATAAAAACTTCATAGGCATCTTTGCTCAAGGGGTTACCGGGGATATCAGTCCCAATTTTATTTGGGACAAAAAGAAAAATTGGATGCGTGGAAAATTTGAAGATGATTTTGAAAGTGCGCGGTACAATGGGAAATTGCAATATTCTAAAGCAAAAGAAATTTATGATACAGCAAAAAATAATCAACCGTTAAAAGAAGAAATAGATTATGCCTTGATGTATGCTGATTTTTCTTGTACAACACCGGATACTGAATTCACCAATGGACAATACGTTCAAACGGGAGCTGCCTGCCTTGGTGTAAGTTTTTTAAAGGGCACTGCTGAAGCTCGTGGTATTAATGATACTTTGGGTGGATTGGCAGTTTTGTTATCAAAAATTGTAAAAAAAGTTGAATTAGGAAAGGCAGTTTTTCTTTCGGAGGATAAAAGGAAAAAAATTCAGCATAAATATAGCACTCATGGCAAAAAAGACATTTTTTTTGAAACAGGGGAGCGGAAAGCCTTGGGAACAGCAAATATTAAAAACTTTATTATTCCTTCATTTGCTGATAAAATTATTGAAACATTTAAAAAACAATACAATGCAGGTGCTTTAAACAAACCTTGGACACCCGAGATTTTACCACTTCAACTTGTTATTATTGGCGAATTGGCAATTGCTGCTTTCCCTGGTGAGATTACTACTGTTGCGGGTTGGAGGTTAAGAGATACCATTCAGAATATTTTGAAAAAGAGAGGAATTACTAAAGTTATTATTTCTCCTTATGCAAATGCTTATTGTGGTTATGTTACCACGTATGAAGAATATCAGCATCAGTTGTATGAAGGCGGACATACGGTTTTTGGAGAATGGACTTTAGCTGCCTTTCAAACAAAGTTCAAAGAGTTGGCTTTGCAATTACTTGAAAAGCCGGAGGGAAGAACGATTGATAAAATGATTAAACCCATTGAGTTTACTCAAGAGGAGTTGAGCAAAAGGAGTTTTGTAGAAGTAGGATAGTGTTTGGCTAAGAGCCTGTTTAAATTTTATTCATAATTTGTTTTATATGTCATTTCAACCGCAGGGAGAAATCTCGTTTTTCAACATTTATGGGGATTTCTCCCTGCGGTCGAAATGACATTGCGCCAATAAATTATGGTAGATGTATTTGTGTTTTAACAAATTTAAACAGGCCCTATACGAATCAATTTTTATTATTTAATTTTAATTAAGAAATGAATACCTCTTCTCAAAATTATAATTACTACAAAAATATTTTCAAAAACACCCCAATGCCTTTTGCCTTTGTGGATATGGATTTGTTCAATAAAAATATTCAGGATATTATTAAAAGAGCAAGTGGAAAAAAAATACGAATAGCTTCAAAATCCATTCGCTGTGTGGAATTGATAAAAAAAATACTTTCTTCTAATTCAATTTTTCGAGGGGTAATGTGTTATCATCCTTTAGAAGCAGTTTATTTAAGTGAAAATGGTTTGGACAATTTACTGATAGCATATCCTTTTTACAACGAACAACAAATTGTTGCCGTTTGCAATGAAATAAAAAAAGGAAAATTGATTATTGCAATGCTTGATCTTCCGGTGCATGCAGAGCAATTGAATCATATTGCTGAAAAAGAAAATTGTGTTTTGCCCATTTGTATGGATATTGATATGTCGAGTGATTTTGGAAGTTTACATTTTGGTGTCAGACGGTCAAAAATTTCAACAACTGAACAAGCATTGAAATTGGTTCATCAAATAAAAAAATTGAAAAATTTACGTTTGACCGGTGTAATGGGCTATGAGGCCCAGATTGCAGGTGTTGGCGATTTGACAGGCAACTTTGTAAAAAGTTTTATTATTATTATTTTGAAAAAAAGATCAATAAAAGAAATTATAGCAAGAAGAGCGAATATTGTAAATACAATTCATGCTCAAGGTTACCAATTGGAATTTGTGAATGGGGGCGGAACAGGTAGTATGGAGTCTACCTTAAAAGAGTCTTGTATTACAGAGATTGCGGTTGGCTCAGGGTTTTATGCCCCTACTTTATTTGATAACTATTCTAATTTTCAACATCAACCGGCTACTGCTTACGCGATTGAAATAACCAGGCACCCCAAAGAAGATATATATACCTGCTTTGGAGGTGGATACATCGCTTCAGGAGCAATAGAAAAAAGTAAACTTCCAAAACCTTATTTACCTGAAGGTGCTAAATTGATTGATACAGAAGGAGCAGGAGAGGTACAGACACCAATTGTTTATAAAGGAACAGAAAAATTAATAGTGGGTGATCCAATTTTTATGAGGCATGCAAAAGCCGGTGAACTTTGTGAACGCTTTAATTCATTGTATTTGGTGAGTGATGGGAAAATTGTTGGCCAAACAAAAACGTATAGAGGAGATGGGAAATGTTTTGTTTAAATAAAAACATTTTTTCTGCTGTTTGTGTTTAACCTCGTAGATGTTAAATTATTTAGATTGGTCAAAAGGAATGGCAATCAACCTCATAGAGGTTGCATTATTTGACAACAATTAAAATTGAATGAAATAATATGAAACCGCTACGCGGGATTAATTGGTGTGATTTTTTTTCTATAATAATTTAACCTCTACGAGGTTTACCTTAAATGATCAAAAACTAGATATTGCATATAAGAGAAATAAATATTTAGATTGGCCAAAAGGATAGGAACTATAACAACAATTAAAATTGAATCAAATAACCTCGTAGAGGTTAAATTATTGTAGATTGGCCAATGCGAATGGCAATCAACCTCATAGAGGTTGTATTATTTAACAACAATTAAATTAAACGAAATAATATGAAACCAGGCGTATTCACACAACTATGCACTCATTTGGTTTTCTCTGTGAAATATCGTGAATCTCTTATTCATAAAAATTTTTCAAACGAACTTTATAAATATATTTCAGGTATTATTACCAATCAAAAACACAAATCTATTATTGTTAATGGGATGCCTGATCATATCCATATCTTAATAGGATTAAACCCAGTAGTTTCAATTTCAGACACCGTTAGAGATATTAAAAGAAGTTCATCTTTGTTTATTAACGAGAAAAATTGGCTTTCAAGGAAATTTGGATGGCAAGAAGGTTATGGAGCATTTTCTTATGGAAAGTCGCAGCTGGATGATATATATCGTTATATCAAAAATCAAGAACAACATCATCTCAAACGTACTTTTAAACAAGAATATGAAGATCTATTGAAAAAATTTGAAATAGAATATGATGAGAAATTTTTATTTGATTTTTTTGAATGAAAATTATGAAACCGCTATGCGGTATTGATTCGTATGTTTTTTTTCTACAATAATTAAACCTCTACGAGGTTTCTGAAACTCAAAAATTCAGCAATGTATATTAGTAAAATAAATATTTAGGTTAGCCAAAAGGCTTAGTAATCAACCTCGTAAAAGTTAAACTATTGTAGATTGGTTCCCCAAAATATAGAAATTTTAGCAACAATTAAAATTGATGAAATAACCTTGTAGTAGAGGTTTAATTATTGTAGATTGGCCAAAGGGTATGGCAATCAACCTCGTAGAGGTTGCATTATTTGACAACAATTAAAATTAAATGAAAAATTATAAAACCGCTACGCGGTATTAATTGGTGTGATTTCATTTTTACAATAATTTAACCTCTGCGAGGTTAAACTCAAATCGGCAAGAATCAAGTAATGTATATTAGTGAAATAAATAATTTGTCAATATTTTAAAATAAATCTATCCATGTCAACCACCAATAAAAATAGCTGGTCCAACTGGTCGGGATCAGTTCAAAGCAATCCTGCTGAAATTAAAAAACCGGCTTCTGAAGAAGAAATCAGAGCTATCATTC
>JAHEYA010000017.1 GCA_023251855.1 Bacteroidota bacterium | reverse complement strand
AAAGGCAGTTCTACACGTCAAGTGTTTTTTAATGATTGCAAAGTACCGGTAGAAAATTTATTATCTGATCGTCAGAATGGATTTAAAATTGCCGTTAACATTTTAAATCTTGGTCGTGTTAAGCTTGCCGGTGCTGCTGTTGGTGGTTCAAAAGAAATTATTTCAAAATCAGTTCAATATGCAAATGAGCGTCAGCAATTTGGTCGCCCTATTTCAAAATATGGTGCTATCCGTTATAAATTAGCTGAACAAGCTATCCGCACATTCGCTACTGAATCTGCAACATACAGAGCTAGTCAAAATATTGAAGATGCTACCAATGCATTAATTGCAGGTGGTATGGATGAAGCAAAAGCAAAATTAAAAGGAACAGAACAATATGCTGTTGAAGCTGCAATTTTAAAAGTTCATGCTTCTGAAGTAGTTGATTATGTTGTTGATGAAGGGGTTCAAATTTATGGTGGAATGGGTTTCAGCTCTGAAGCACCGATGGAAAGATCTTATCGTGATGCTCGTATCAACCGTATTTTTGAAGGTACAAATGAGATCAACCGCATGTTAACTGTTGATATGATGTTGAAACGTGCAATGAAAGGTGAATTGGATTTAATGGGACCTGCACAAAAAGTTGCAGGTGAATTAATGAGCATTCCTGATTTTGGTTCAACTGAAAAAACATTATTCTCTGAAGAGAAAAAATATGTTGCTAATTTCAAAAAAGCAGTATTGATGGTTGCCGGTTCAGCAGTTCAAAAATTAATGGCAAATCTTGCAAAAGAGCAGGAAATACTAATGAACTTAGCGGATATGATCATTGAATTATATGTTAGTGAATCATTACAATTACGTGTTGAAAAATTGGTAAATATGCGTGGAGAAGCTGCTTGTAAAGAGCAACTGGAAATGATGCGTGTGTATTTGAATGATGCAGCCGACAGAATTCACAAATCTGGTAAAGAAGCTATTAATAGCTATGCAGAGGGTGATGAGCAACGTGTGATGCTAACAGGTTTGAAACGTTTCACTAAAGTTGATTCAATCAATACTACTGCTGCTCGCAGAGTTATTGCAGCAAAATTGATCGCTGAAAATAAATATTGTTTCTAATATTTTAGATGTGAGATATGAGATATGAGTATTGAGATGTAAAATCTCATGTCTCATATCTCAATACTCAAATCTATTTTTATGTCTCTCCACAAAACGTATTACTCCTCTCCCATCGGATGTATTGAAATCACAGGCAATGAAGATGGTATTGCTTCACTTTATTTTATAGAAGGTAAAAGAAGAACTCCCCCTAAAATTCACCCTTCACTACAAGAATGTGTTACTCAGTTAGATGCTTATTTTAAAGGCATACGCAAAGAGTTTGAATTAAAATTCAATGCGGAAGGAACCGAATTTCAAAAAAAAGTCTGGGCTCAATTGGAAAAAATTCCATTTGGGAAAACCAAATCCTATTTACAAATATCCAAACAGATCGGTGATAGCAATGCTACACGTGCTGTTGGCAATGCAAATGGCAGTAATCCTATTTCCATATTTATACCTTGTCACCGTGTTATTGGCAGTACAGGTAAATTAACAGGCTATGGCGGAGGATTATGGCGCAAAGAGTGGCTACTCAATCACGAAAAAGGTATTGTTTTCGGAAAACAGACTAGACTATTTTAATTTTAGATTTGATGAATTCCGCTTGGCGCAGACCATAAGCTTCCAAATCTTTTTTCAAAGATATTTTTTGAAGTAGATTTCGGATTTCAATCGGAGAAATTCAATCTTATTTCCGAATACGATACACAATGTCCAATATATCTTATTTCCGGAAACAATTTCTATTTTGTATCGTGATGAATAGTTTCTGAGTTTTTTCAGATGAGCGATTTGTGAGATGCTTCTGGCACGTTCAACTTCATCAATTTTTTTTCGCAGAACTTTGCTGAGATGCTTATTTTGAATGCGTTTCCAGTCACGGTAAAAAGAACCTTTAATGACTATTTGCATGTTTTTCCAATTCTTGTTTAAAGAATGCTGTCGAAATAATTTCGCTTGCCAGCCCTTCTTCAATCAATTTTGCCATGATATCTTCTTCATCTTTAATGATGCGCATCTTAGCGCCAGTAAAGGCTGTAATTATTTTTTTTAAAACAGATAATTCTTCCTGTTTTATTTTTATTAATGCTATGCTCATAAATTTATTTTTTACAAAGATAGGAAAGTTCCGTTTATTCAGCAATCTCCATGTTTTCTGAAGTGTTTGTAAACTTTTTCTAAAGGGACATCTTCGCTATTCATTCCTTCTTCAATCCATCTTGCAGTAGCAATTTCTTCTTTTTCTTTTTCGCTGAGTACTCTTGATTTGAAGCGGAATTTTTGCAACAAGGATAAAAAAAATGTTTCCTCTTTTTCAGGAATAGTAACAATCACAGTTTTCATTTTTTAATAAAATTGGTTATTTTGTTTCCAAAGTTTTTATTAAGATAGGGCCAAATGGATTTTGACGGCTCTTTCTATATCAATCATTTTGTTTTCATCCAACTCGCCAATCTCTTTTATCAACCTGCTTTTATTAATAGTTCTTATTTGGTCGGCTTTTGCTTTTGAATTTTTGGGCAGATTTGCAATACCTTGAATTAATAAAACTTCAAACGGAAATATTTGAGTTACATTTGAGGTAATGGGAAGTACGGTTACAGTGAGATTGTATTTGTTATTTACGTTGTTTGATACTACCAAAACAGGTCGTGTTTTTTTGATTTCTGCACCTATAGCCGGGTCTAAAGAAGCGAGATATATTTTTCCTCTTTTAATATTCATCCCAATTTTCAATATCAACCCCTGAAAAATCTTTTTGTATTTTTTTTGTTTCGTTTTTAGACGACTTGTAGCCTGCTATTAAAAGCTTTTCGAACTTTTTGTTTTCCAATTCCGATAAACTTTTTTTAATGGCATTGATTATAAAATCCTCCGTATTATCAGCTACTATTTTTAGAAGATTTGAAACTTCATCCGGTAAATGTAATTGTACGGTTTTCATCCTTACGTTTATTTTCTACAAAGGTAATATAAATTTTATTGATTGGTTATTTCCGTGTGGGGAGCTGTGGGGATTTGTAATGGCTGGTGGCACGTAGCCTTAGTTTCTCAATAACTTATTATTACCTGCCCATTGCCTGATTGAACCCCAGATAGGCGTAACCTCTTGGCTACGCTTAATATTATACAGGATGGAAGTCTTGTTAAACCGAGTGTCCCCGATGCATTGGGACACTCATCGGGGAATTTTTCTTAAATTATTTTTAAATTGTTTATATAATTGAAATGTGCATCTTTTGTAGCGAGGCTTATATCATAAACTATGCAAGTGGCGGCTATCCAAATATCGTTTTCCGGGATTGGTTTTCCTTTGTCTTTAAGATATTTTCTGATGAGAGCGTATTGTTCGGCAACTAATAAATTTGTACTCAAAATGATACAATCATTGATAAAACTTTTAAACTTTGTCAGATTTTCGGTTTTTCTGTTTGAGTTTATTGCACCGAAAGGCAACTCGCCACAAACGGTTATAGGGATAAACAACTGGTCGTAGTTTTTATATTTTTCAATTGTATGTTTTGAGCCATTGAGAATTTCAATTACGATATTGGTATCGAAGGCAACATTTTTTACCATTCTCCTTCAATTTGATTAAACGTATTTATAGCCTTTTTAATTTCTTTGGCATCCTCATTACTTAAAACGCCTGTGTGTTTCATTATTACCTTATTGGAGGCGCTGCTGGCGGAATGTTTTATATTCTCAATAAATTGGAGCGTTTGCGCCAATAAATTGGAGGGTAGTGTATTTATCTCGGATAATAGGTATGCTCTGATATTCATGGTTGCGAATTTTATTATACAAAAATATAATAAAAACAAACACGTTAACAACCGATGATTTATTTTTTTATCATCAATCAACCGCTCTAATAGTCCCGAATTTCTGCGAAATGATTTTACAACTTGTAAGCTCCGCCTACATTTTACATAAGCAACCTGTTAACACTGAGTGAAACGAATGTGCGGTATCTTTTTTAAATAGTTAAATGGATAAATTGTTAAAAAGCCCTGATTCCTCGTACTGAAAAGGCATTAGCCTTATTAGTAGAATATGCAGATTGTTCTGCGTAGCCAAAGAGGAAGGTGAAGCTGAACGCGTAACTACCATTGTACTCCGTACTACTCCAATAGTAAGCTGTTGTTGTTAACAAAGTAAAACCTCCTGTATTTAGTGCCTTATTAGTATGAAAGCGGCTTTGCCAAAGCAAACTTAACTCATCAATTGATGGCAAATACCAACCAGTACCTAAAGTTGCAATATACGTTGCTGCTGCACTACTCGTCATTAAGCCGGTATTGTATAATCCATCCCAGGTGCGGGTTGCATTTGTTGTGGTGCCGGAGGCTTGCCAAACGGCTGAGCTTTCTGTTTTATTCACTATTAAGCCATGTTGTTGTTTATCGCTGCCTATGTATATATAATATACAATGCCTCTGAGAGTATCTTTGCCGAGATAAAAAGGACCAACGCCAGCTGCTGCACCGGTTGCACCAGTATAGCCTGTAGAACCCGTATCACCACTTGAGCCTGTGTAACCAATATCGCCTGTTGCACCGGTTGAACCTGTGCTACCGTTGCCACTTGCTCCGGTAACTCCTATATCTCCAGTTGCTCCGCTAAAACCCGTTACTCCGGTTATACCGGTGTAACCTGTGTCACCAACAGATCCGGTAGCACCCGTAGCACCTGTTGAGCCAATGTCCCCCGTTGTACCTGTTTCACCTGTGTTACCGCTACCGCTTGCTCCAGTATTTCCTATATCGCCCGTTACGCCTGTTGTACCAATAGTTCCTGTATTTCCGGTTGCACCTGTACTACCGCTTCCGGTTGCTCCGGTATTTCCTATATCGCCCGTTATGCCTGTTGTACCAATAGTTCCTGTATTTCCGGTTGTACCAGTGCTTCCGCTTCCGGTTGCACCGGTATTTCCTGTGTTACCTATTGAGCCGGTTGAACCTGTAGCACTTCCAGCCGCCCCTGTCGCTCCTGTATTTCCAGTACTACTTCCGGGGATTCCTGTTGCGCCTGTAACACCGATATAACCCGATGTGCCCGTAAAACCTGTTGCGCCAGTGCTTCCACTGCCTGTATTTCCGGTAATGCCTGTTGGACCTATGTCTCCCGTTACACCGCTGAAACCCGTTGACCCTGTAATACCGGTTTTTCCGGTAGCACCCATTGAACCTGTTGCACTGGTAATTCCAGTAACACCAGCAGTTCCAGTTGTTCCCATGTTTCCGGTAGTACCTGTTGCACCCATATTACCAGTACTTCCTATTATTCCGGATATGCCTTGAGTGCCCTGTAAACCAGTAAATCCGGTTGAGCCCGTTGTTCCTGATGCTCCAATAACGGTTGTATCGGTAGCACCAGTTGTACCAATGCCCGTATTTCCAGTAAGACCCGTTGCACCCTGAATGCCTGCGACACCGGTAAACCCTGTTATACCTGCTGCTCCAGTTCCACCAACAATGCCTGCATTACCTGTTACACCTGTATTTCCAGTTGCACCAACACTACCGCCGGTTGTACCATTTAATCCTGTAATTAATTTTACCCATTGCACTCCATTCCAATAATAAAAGCCTGTTCCGCTGTTTATTGAGGTATTGATATTATAAACCAATAAACTGTTAGCAGGATGAACAATAGTGATTGTATCAATTGTCGATAGTAAATTTACTCTCGGGATCAACAAGCCCTGATTGTTGGAAACCACATCCAAGCGTGCGGAAGAATTAGGCGAAGTGGTACCAATACCCACATTTTGCTGAGCAAAGACAGCATCAATTCCTGTCCCTCTCCAGATAGAAAGAACAAGAAATAAAATTAGTATGGCAAGGGTTCTCTTCAATTGTATAATTGATTTGCAAATCAAATATACAAAACATACACAATAAAAATACTTTTAAGCAAATAATACATCGTATTAGTATTTTATACGTTATGTCTATACATAATACTTTTACCTAAAGTCTGTATTATGAAAACTTTAGGCGATAAAATCAGGTACTTTAGAAATTTAAAAAATTGGAGTCAGGAGGAAATGGCTGATAAATTAAATCTATCGCTTCCGGCCTTTTCTAAAATCGAAAGAAACATAACAGATGTTGGTTTTAAAAGACTCGCACAAATTGCGAAGGTGTTTGGAATTACGGTTGTACAATTATTGTCAGCCTCAACTAAACCTGATGAACAAACAGACTTGCAAAAAGCACTTGTGGAAAGGGACAGAGAAATTAACAAGTTGCAAAAGAAGGTAATTGAGCTGATGGAAAAGAAAAATAAATAAAACACTACTTACCTGAAATAGTATCTTTACTATTCAGAAAATGCTTACCATGCTTCTTTTTGGCACTTACTGTACTTGCATTCAAATCGAAACCTAAAAGTAAAATCAAGGAGTTAATATAAATCCAAAGCATTATTACGATAAGTGTCCCTATGGAACCATACAGCTTATTATAATTCCCGAAATTATTCACATAATACGCAAATATTAAAGAAGTAATAATGGTGAGAACAGTGGCTAAAATTGAACCGGGTGAGAAAAAGTGGAAACCCGTTTTTCGCTTGGGACCCAAATAATAATTAAACGAAATAAAACAAAAACAAAGCGTGATGAGAATAATCCATTTACCAAAAAGGATCAGGTAATAAATTGATTTATCCTTCGCAATAATATGATGCAAGCCTATCTCAGCGAAAATAATTAATGTAATAGCCATCAATACCAATACTGATGAGATAATAACCATCAGCAGGGAAATCAAACGTTTTTTAAGTTCAGAACGTGTTTCTATATCATGATATGTTGAATTGAAAGCACTTATCATTGCATTAAATCCGGAAGTTGAAAAGTACAATGCAGAGAAAAAACCCACCGATAACAAACCTCCACGGTGCTTTTTAATAATATCAAATATCGTATCTTCCATAGCTCTGAAAGCCTGTTTAGGAAGTAATGTTTGTAATAAACTAAACAATGACTCCTGAAAATGTGCAATATGAATGTATGGAATCAGCGTAAATGCAAAAATTACTGAGGGAAAAAGCGCCAGAAAAAAACTGAAAGCCAGCGATTGTGCCCGCATATTTAGTCCGCCATTTTGTATTCCTTTAAAAAAAAATTTCGTTACTATATATAGCGATAAGCCTTCAAAACCAGGCAAAATAATTTTTCTGCTCGCTTTTATAGCCCTATGTATTGGTTTAATTTTTATTAAATATTTAATTCCTTTTCTATGCATTTAATATGCTTTTAAACTTAGATCAATACTCTTAATACTATGCGTTAGCGCACCAACTGAAATAAAATCAACTCCGCATTTAGCATAACTGCTTATTGTTTTTTCGGTAATACCGCCAGATGCCTCTGTTTGGTATTTTCCGTTTATTAATTTTACCGCCTTTTTAATATCATTCAACGTAAAATTATCCAGCATGATACGGTCTATTCCACCAACGGCAAGTATTTGTTTCACTTCATTCAGGTTGCGTGCTTCGATCTCAATTTTTAATTTCTTTTTTTTTGCTCTTAAATACTGGTTTGCCTCTTCAATGGCTTGTTTTATGCCACCTGAATAATCAATATGGTTATCTTTTATTAAAATCATATCATACAAACCGATACGGTGATTAGCACCACCACCGATTACAACTGCCCATTTTTCTAACCCTCGTATGGTTGGTGTGGTTTTGCGTGTATCAATAACTTTAGTTTTAGTGCCTTTGCAAAGTTGAACCAGCTTATTTGCATTAGTTGCAATGCCACTCATACGTTGCATACAGTTTAAAACCAAGCGTTCGGCCAATACAATAGATCGGGCTTTCCCTTCAACAGTAAGAACAATATCTCCTTTTTGAACCTGTTTGCCATCATTGATAAAAGTAGTTACCAAGAGTGTTTTATCGACCTGCTTAAATATTTCGAGGGCTAAGTCAACCCCAGCAATTATGCCCTTTTCTTTTACAAGTAACCTTGCTTTTCCCTCAGCTATGTAGGGAATACAAGAAAGAGAAGTATGGTCGCCATCACCGATATCTTCAGCTAAGGCTCGGTCAATAAATTGTTTGACATTAAAATTATAATGGAGTTCAGGAGGTAATTTAACTTTAAAATTGGAGAGTCCTTGTTTGGTAGATTTTAGTCTATTGCTCATTTCCTGATTAATTCTAAAACCTGCCTGCAAGTAGGCAAAGTTCAAAAAAATCTAAACTTATTTTTCTGTTACTTATTTTCAGTTTCAATTCTGAATTGCTGAATCAGCGTTTGAGAGCCGGTTGTTTTAATTAAAAAGTAAACCCTGAACTTTCCATTATCAGTTTCAAGTGTTCCGATAACGTACTGAGAACCGGCTTTAGGCTCACTTTTGTGAGCAATTGTGTACGATTTTACAGGATGTTTACTGAAAAAATCTTTCAGGATCATTTCCGACTGCTGTTTACTGTAAACATCTTCCTTATCAATCACTTTCAAATCAATATTTTCAATAAAATATTTTGAAATACTTTGAGGACTACCTGAACGAATCGCTGTGGCAATACCTTCAATAATGTCAATCGAAAATGCAGATGATGAAATTGAAAGAGCCAATAATAGAAAAAGTGCTTTAGTTTTCATTTTTTTAGTTTTTATTTACTGCCAAGGAGCAATAATTAAGCCAATTTATTTTTTACCAACCGCCCAATATTCTCATAAAATTGGTTGCTACATCACAAAAATATAGTTTTTTTGTATAGCTATTACTATCAATTATGAAAATCACGCTTATTTTAAACGGAAAAACAGAGGATGACTATCTATCAAAGGGCTTTGCTATATACGAACAACGTTTAAAACACTATCTTACCTTTGAAACAATTGTGATTCCTGCATTAAAAAACACCAAGGCAATAAGTAGTGAACAACAGAAGCAAAAGGAAGGTGAATTAATCTTAAAAAATATTCAGTCTGCTGATAAATTAATTTTGTTAGATGAAAACGGAAAAGAGTTTACTTCTATTCATTTTTCAGGCTTTATTCAGCAACAAATGAATTCCGGAATTAAGAATTGTGTATTTGTAGTAGGCGGCCCTTACGGGTTTTCGGAAGAAATTTACAAAAGGGCAAATGGAAAAATATCACTTTCAAAAATGACTTTTTCTCATCAAATGGTACGATTATTTTTTGTGGAGCAATTGTATAGAGCGATGACTATACTAAGGAATGAACCTTATCATCATAGTTAATATTAATCAATTATTTGTTGATCGTAATTTTTTTCACAACTGTTCCTTCATCACAAATTATGTGAATAAAATAAACACCATTTGTTTGAGAACTTAGATCGACATTGATTTTCTCAACCGATTGAATAGTTGACTGGTAAAGGCGTTCGCCGAGTACATTATACAATTCGACATTTTTAATTTTTAATCCTTCTGCATTAATTGTAATTATTCCTTTTGAAGGATTCGGATAAACTGAAACGTGTGATTCGCTATTTACAAAAGAAGAAACTCCGAGAGAACTACCTGCCAGATCACTTTCCCACATACCTCTTCCATACGTTGCTGCACGAATTTTCCCAACAGTATATTGAATTTCCAACTCATCAATAACTACATTCGGCAAACCGGAATTAAAAGCAACCCAACCGGACATGGCATTGTTGCGACAATAAACTCCCACATCAGTACCAACATATAAAGTTCCATGAGCTGAATTATTTTCATAAACTATAGTATTTGCAGGCAGATTAGGCAACCCGGTTGAATAATTGGTCCAGGAAGTACCGCCATTAGTGGTAACCCATACTTTATTCGCAGCAGAATATCCAGAAAAAGTTACCCATACATGGTTTTCATTTGTAGGGTCTATTTCAATATTGGTAATACTTGCACTACCAACCGGCAAATTACCGGTAACAGTTATCCAGGAAGTACCTCCGGTTGTTGTTTTAACCAATGATGAAGGGCGTGATGCATACAATACAGAATGATTGGATGGTGATTGATCAATTGCACTGAAGCTTTCAGAACCTCCAAGTGTGCTAACTTGCGTCCAGTTTGTTCCTTGATTTAATGATTTAAAAATATCCTGACGTCCTGCCCAAAGTGTTGTTGCTGTTCCAAGATCCTGCTTCCAAGGTGTTACCCATGCCCCACTACCGGTAAGCCCGGTTACAATACTTGTCCAGGCTCCGTTACCCCCTGTAGTATTAATTTCAAATTGGGAAAGATAACCTCCGGCATACATAATATTATCATTTGTGCGGTCAATAAAGACTTTTGTAGCTTCTCCGCTTTGAGTTTTCATCCAGATAGCTCCATTCAAAAGTTCTGTACCAACATCCTGCAAACTGGTGATGAGCAGTGAGCCATTGGTAGCAGACTGGCCAACACTATAACATTGCGAAATTGCTAATCCATCAACCAATTGTGCCCAACTTTGACCATTATCCTGGGTACGAAAAACTCCAAAATCACAACCTGCATATAGTGTATTTCCATTCTGGAAACTTACATCATGAACATCGAATGATGAAAAATTAGTAGTACAACCATAACCATCAGCATTTATAGACCAACTCGCACCTCCATCAGTAGAGTTCCAGATAAAAATCCCTCCAACATAAATATTTTCTGCATTTGTGGGAGAAGCTGCTATACACAGGTCATACCAACCCTGTCCGGCAGTACCGGTACCGGCACAATCGCTCCCAAGTATATTTGGAGTGCTTGTCCTAAGGGTAAATGATGTGCCGCCATCAACAGAACGATAAACCCCTTTTAATCCGGCTGTATTAGCATCGGTAGCAACAATGTAAACATAAGTAGCATTGGCAGCAGTTACAGCAAGTGCGAGTCCTCCGGCACCTACAACAGAGTAAACAGAAGAATAACTCACTCCTGAATTTGTAGAACGATATACATCTGTTAAGCCTGTAACGTAGATAGTTGTTGGATCACCTGGTTTAAATTCCATATCTCGGGTAGGAGTAAATGTAGAGACCTGGGTAAAAGCAGTACCACCATTGGATGAGCGATAAACTCCGTTACTTGTTGCAACATGAATAATTTGAGTATTTGTAGGGTCGATAAGTATTCTGTTTGCTGTTCTCACTTGCGAGATCAACCAGTTAAGACCGGTAGTATTCCAGGTTGCCCCACCATCGGTAGATTTAAGAACTCCAACACCATAGGTATCCGGAAGACCATCTCTATCACCATTTGCAATATAAATAATCTGGCTATTATTGGGATCAATAGCAATATCAGTAACTCCCAATGAACTGAGGCCGTCAGTATTCAATAATGTCCAGGTAGTACCGCTATTTGTTGATTTCCACACTCCACCGGAAGGTGCTCCTGCATAAATAATGGATGTATTAACAGGATCAAAACGAACGCAATTTACTCTTCCCACTCCAGACCAACCAATAGCATTGGTGGGCGTATTGGTCATTCCGATAAAAGTCCAGTTTCCAAGTGAGGATATAGATGAAGCGCTTCGAGTTTTTTTAATTTCAGAAAAATAATCAATAGGTGGTAATAAACTTCCTGTTGGATAAACGCGAGGCTCTGTCATCCACTCCCAGCGTTTGAATTGAATCCAGCCAGGGGCTTCCGATTCACCAGCTTCCACTGCACCCTTTTTTTCTCCTTTTTGATGTTGCATCATTTCAAGTATCTCCTTTTTTTCAGGTTGAGACCAGTAGGTATTGAACTCCCTTTGAATATCGTAAAAATTGGCATTAGGATTTTGCATCTTTTTTACCCAAGATTGTGAAAAGACAGGTAAGGAAAGGAAAAGGGCCAAACCAAATGAGAAGATAAGGGAATTATTTTTCATAGGTTTAGGATTTTATTAACTATTAGAATTGCCCGTTATTGAATAATAATCACTGTTTCAATTTAAAATGAAACATGCATTTTGGCAAACGAAAAAATTATTAACTGTAGGAGTCAGATAAAAGAAACAGGAACTAAAGAAGTGTTTTTATAAAGCAGCATCAGCAGTTGCAACTACATCATCAGTTATCAATTCATAAATGAAATGGACAACCTTTTCAGCTCGAGCACCGGTTTGGCGATAAAAATCAACAGCTTTGGTATCTTCTTCATTGGCTTCCACAAACATTATTTTGATATCATTTTGTCTGCAATATTTTTCAAGGACCTCCATTAGCTTTTTGCCAAGTCCTTTACGTTGATATTCAGATTTAATAGCGATGCCATAAATAAACATTTCGGAGTGCTCTGAATAATACATTTGCAATTCATGAGCAGTTAAACCACCAACTACTATACCATTATGAATGATAACATATGAAATGAATTCAGGCTTTCCCAGCATTGTTTTTAAATAAGAAGCTTTTGCTTTTTCCTGTTTTTTCATTTCAAAAACATCTTCAAAAACTTCAATTAGTTGTTGAAAAAGAACTACATCTTGTTTTACTAAATGTTTTATTTGAAATTCTTCGTTTGTTGCTTCCATAATGTTAGAGCGTGTTTAAAATTTTCAGATTACAAATATAAATTAAAAAGGGAAAGAAACTAATGTTGATTATTTTGGCAAGATTAAAGATCTTTTGTAATTTGGTAGTGATTACCAATCCAACTGGATTAAGCTTTGAACAGCTCATTGCGCGGATTTTCATTAAAAATGACATCGAATTTATTCTCTGCTTTTATCTTCCTCTGGTATAATATACTTTGAGATCTTCCCTATTGATAATATCCCAACCAGGTTTAGTAATATGTACGTCTCCACCTTCTTCTATTTTTCCATCCACAGTTAACTCATAAAAATCACAACCCCAACCACTGGAAAGCATTGTAAAATGAGGTCTTACCAAATACCTGAAATTATATACTTTTTTCTCGGTTGATCTGTTGATCCTCAAAAAAACAGTATCAGTAAGCATTATTTCTCTGTTGAGCATGTATTCCCTTATATGACGTAATGAATCAGTTATTTGATCTGGTATTTTTTCAATAAAATTTTCAACTATTTTAGCATCTCTTTTTATTTTAACATGGATTGAATCGGCTTCATCCGGAAAATATCCATATAAACTAATTGGAAGTCTGTTGATCTTGATTGTTTGGGCACATTCAATTTCGGCAAGTGCAATTTTCTTTTTATCTCTTGCTTCATTATTGAAAAAGCAGGAGGAGAATACCAATAAAATCAATATTGCTGAAATGATTCTCATTTTAAGCTGAAATAAATCAGCTTGCTACAATTATAATTGTATTAGATTTTTTTTTTCTCTTCCTTCGCTGTAAAATCAATCGGGTTAGCCACTTTTTCCTTTAGCAGTGCTAATTTCACAACATCAATCATTTGTTCTACATAATGAAATTTAAGGTCTTTAATGTATTCTTTTTTTATTTCTTCAATATCTTTTTTATTGTCGATACACAAAATAATTTCTTTGATACCTGCACGTTTTGCAGCTAATATTTTTTCTTTGATACCACCTACCGCAAGCACACGACCACGCAGGGTAATTTCGCCAGTCATTGCTAATTGTTTTTTTACTTTACGTTGTGTAAATGCTGAAGCAATTGCAGTTAACATAGTTATACCGGCACTTGGTCCGTCTTTAGGTGTAGCGCCTTCAGGCACATGAATGTGTACATTCCAATTATCAAAAACTTCAGGTGTTAATCCTAAAATACTACTGTGCGTTTTTAAATATTCCAATGCAATAATCGCAGACTCTTTCATCACTTCACCCAAATTGCCCGTTAATGTTAGCTTTCCTTTGCCTTTGGTAATACTGGTTTCAATAAATAAAATATCGCCTCCAACAGGAGTCCATGCAAGACCGGTGACAACACCGGCAACATCATTACCCTGATAGCGGTCTTTTGCGTGAGCAGGGCCAAGTATTTTAACCAATTCTTCTATAGCTACCTTCACAGAGTACTTTTGTTCCATTGCAATTGATTTAGCCGCATTACGAACCACTTTTGCAATTACTTTTTCCAATCCACGAACACCTGACTCACGTGTATAATTCTCGATCAGGTATTCAAAAATTTTTTTATCAAGTGTAAGCTGATCTTTCTTTAACCCTTGTTCTTCTAACTGTTTTGGAAGTAAATGTCGGTTTGCGATCTCTATTTTTTCTTCAATGGTATAACCTGAAATTTCTATAACCTCCATCCTATCGCGCAAAGCGGGCTGAATAGTGCTCAATGAATTTGCAGTAGCAATGAACATTACATTAGAAAGGTCATAATCCATCTCCACATAATTATCATAAAATGTATTATTTTGTTCCGAATCCAACA
>JAHEYA010000191.1 GCA_023251855.1 Bacteroidota bacterium | reverse complement strand
AAATATATTCAGAATCAAGGAGAACCAAAAAGTAATTATAAATTGTTTCATAAAAATCAATTAAGCTTTGTTTTCGAGTAACACGATACCCCGAAGCTCTGCTTCGGGGTTATTCATTTTTCATAAAAATGCATCTCTTTTATATATTCCCATACCTCTTCTGGCATAAAGTAACGCATATCTTTTTTCTCTTTAATAGCTTGCCTGATAGCAGTTGATGAAATTTCCATTATCGGAGCATCAACCAGTTTTACCTGAGGGTGATTCTTTAACTCGCCTATACTACTGCTTTTTCGAGGGTAAACATATAACTGATGATGTTTTAATATCTCTTCATAATTTTTCCATTTAGGAAAACTTTCAAGATTATCAGCACCCATAATAAGTGCAAATTCATGTTGTGGATATTTTTCTTTCAGATAGGTTAATGTGTTGATGGTGTAAGAGGGCTGAGGAAGTTTAAACTCAATATTGCTAGGTTTTAATTTATTGTTAAAACCAATTGCCAGGTCAACTAAGTGCAACCGTTGTTTTTCATCAATTAAAGAACTTTTTACTTTATGAGGGTTGTGAGGAGAAACAACAAACCAGAGGCGCTCCAGGTCAGTGTATTCAAGCATATAATTGGCCAATACCAAATGCCCTACATGTATAGGATTGAATGAACCGAAAAATAAACCTATTTTCATACTATTGGAAATTGTTGGCAAAAACGGTGTAACAAAAGAAAGAGAAAGATGTATTTTATATAGTGCATTGTTAATTCATTTTTGAAACTATGCAATTTCACTACAAAAATTCAGTTTCTACAAATTTCCTTACTGAACCTCATCCCCAACCCTTCTCCAAAGGAGAAGGGAGCTGTTGCTTTTAAGTCCTCTCCTTTGGAGAGGATTTAGGTGAGGCTCTTCTCTTTTTACTTCAACCACATAAAAACATTCGGGTTGTTTTCGTACGGACTGATATCTTTACTCAGCATAATAACAAAAAAATCAATTAAAGGAAGCAAGCCGAAACACCCGCCAAATGTAGCAACATACACCACCGGAACCCAGGGTTTTGTTCCCATCATAATACGATGACCTGCTACAAAGCCCAATGGAAGCGGAAAAGCACAAAATCCGTTTAAGCGTTTCTTTTTTTTCTGAATCTCAGCCGAAAGCGTGGAGTCTTTTTGAACTTGATCAATGTCAGCGGTTTTTGATTTAACAACAGTATCGCCCGGTAATACGCACGGGGCATCAATACTATAAATGGACAAACTACATTCAGTGGCAGATACTTTAAAAGCAACAGCCGTTACTATTGAAAACAGTATTAAAACCAGTTGTTTGTTCATGTGTAAAATAAAAAAGGACGAGCGTATACCTCATCCCCTTTATGTTTTAAATCCAAGTTCATGCTTTATTATATGCTTATGCAGATAAGCAAACACTAAAACGAAATTGCAAATTATTATTTTGCTTCTTTCAACAATTTGTCCATCGCATTTTTATACAGCTTATCAACCTCGGCCCAATTAACTACATTCCAAAACGCTGTAATATAATCAGGTCGTCTGTTTTGATAATTCAAATAATAAGCGTGTTCCCAAACATCAATAGCCAAAACGGGTATACCTTTCATTTCTGCAACATCCATTAATGGATTGTCCTGATTAGGTGTTGAGCTGATAGCCAACTTGGCATCTTTTAAAATAAGCCAGGCCCAACCGGAACCAAAACGGGTAGTGCCAGCTGCTGCAAATAGTTTTTTAAATTCATCAAAAGATCCAAAAGCAGCATCAATTGCTTTTGCCAAGTCACCACTTGGTGCGCCACCAGCATTGGGTGCCATCAATGTCCAAAACAAAGAATGGTTGAAGTGCCCGCCACCATTATTGCGGACAGCTACCGGATATTTCGAAATGTTTTTACAAATTTCATCTATGCTTAATTTTTCAGCATCAGTGCCGGCTATGGCATTGTTTAAATTTGTTACATATGCCTGATGATGTTTGCCATGATGTATTTCCATAGTGCGACCATCAATATGGGGTTCTAGTGCAGTTGTTGCATAATTTAATTTTGGTAATTCAAAAGCCATGTTATTAGGGGTTTTATTTAGTTTATTATTAATTGTTGTATTTGCTGTCTAAGCAATGAAAAACAAATGTATGAATTTTTGTTTTAGGGAACCTCTAATAACTGATGAATAGAACACTGATAAAACTGATGCGAAGATTTTCACTGATAAAATCCGTTATTATCCGTTTAATCTGTGTTATCCGTGTTATGTTTTTTATCAAGCTGAGTTTTAGAGGTACCCTTTAAAGAATATTGCTCTAGTTTTATTTTATCACCCCTCCATCCCAATATGTATAAGCGCATCGCCTTGATTGACCACCGGCTGATTATTCATCCCTAAAATATACCCATCTGTTGGAGAAATTAATTTTTCTTGATGTTCACCATAAGGGTCACACACCATTCCAATTGTTTCTCCTTTTTTAATTCTTGAGCCATTTATTTTTGAAGTATGAAACAATCCTGATGTTCGGGCCCTTACCCATGTTGATTTGCTGAGCAACACCGATGAATTTTTGTGTAAATCCGAATCAATCATTTTTAAATGCTTCATCAGTCTCAAACATCCTTTTGTTCCTTCGTTGATTGATAAATAATCAAAACGAGAGGACTCTCCACCTTCAAAAACTAAAATAGGTTTTCCTTTTTTTGCAGCCTCTTTACGCAATGTGTTATCGCGGAAAGGTGCATTTAATATAAGTGATGGAGAAAATTTTTTTCCTAATTCAAGATTAATTTTATTGTCGAACACACAACGCAACTGAGGATAGTTATTGATTTTTGCTCCTCCCGTATGAAAGTCGATTCCAAAATCTATTTGTGGAATTATTTCATTCATTAGGTCATAAGCTATCCTGCTGCCCAATGAACCAATTTTACTTCCCGGGAAACAACGGTTCAAATCTCTGCCATCAGGCAATTCCCGTTTGCCGGATAAAAATGAAATAATGTTTATTACCGGAATCGCAATAATACTGCCGCATAAGGGGTGGCGCACCTCTTTTTTACCAATTAGTCTGCGAACGATTTCAATTCCATTAATTTCATCGCCATGCATTCCTGCAAGTATCAATAAAACAGGACCCGGATTTACAGAACGAAAAACATATACTGGAATTTCAATTACCGTTTTGGTTGGTAATTGATATAAATTTAAATTTACTGTAGCTGAAGCTCCCTGTTTGATGTCGGTTCCGTTGATTCGGATTGTTTTACTAGGGTAGGGCATATATTAACGGGCATTTATTTTGAACGTCATTGCATCTTTGTTGCTTTCGTTTTTGACCTCATCCCCAACCCTTCTCCAAAGGAGAAGGGAGCTATGGGCATTTAAGTCCTCTCCTTACGCTTGCGCTGAAGCTTCAGCGTAGGCGCATGGAGAGGATTTAGGTGAGGTCTTTTAAGCGAATTTCATTCGTAATTTTAACCTTGAAATAACGCGCGTATAATTATTTACACTTCCTGGTTAAACTCGTTACGTTCGATATACTCAATAATTTTTGCTGCAATATCAACACCAGTAGCTCCTTCAATGCCTTCTAAACCCGGCGATGAATTAACTTCCATAACCAGCGGCCCACGTGATGATTGAAGCATATCAACACCCGCAATTGCCAAGCCTAATTTTTTTGCTGATTTGATAGCCGTTTCTTTTTCTTCTTTCGAAAGCTCTAATACCTGTGCACTTCCACCACGGTGCAAGTTGCTGCGAAATTCACCAGGCAGCCCTTGTCGTTTCATAGCCCCAACAATTTTACCATCTACCACAAGTGCACGTATATCAGCACCTCCGGCTTCTTTTATAAATTCCTGAACTAATATATCGGCCTTTAATGCTAAAAAAGATTCAATTACTGATTTTGCCGATTTATGTGTTTCCGCAAGGATAACACCAATACCTTGCGTGCCTTCCAAAAGCTTTATCACAACAGGGGCTCCGCCAACCTGTTCTAATACATTTTCAATGTTTTTGGTATTGGATGCAAACGCTGTTTTAGGCATACCGATACCGGCTTTGGCTAATAACTGCAAGCTTCTCAGCTTATCACGTGAGCGAACCAATGCTTGTGACTCAACCGAAGAAAAAACTTTCATCTGTTCAAACTGCCGTACAACTGCAGCCCCAAAAAACGTAACAGAAGTGCCAATACGGGGGATTATAGCATCAACACCAACTACCTTTTCGCCTTCATAAAAAATATGAGGATGGTTTTTTTCAATCACCAAAACACACTTCAGGTGATCGAGAACAATCACCTCATGACCTCGCTGTTCGGCAGCTTCAACAAGTCGCCGGGTAGAATACAGTCTGGCATTGCGCGATAAGATTGCTATTTTCATTTTTTAAAGTATTACAATCCGGTTATTAAATTATTTTGGAGAATTTGGGTCAAGGTTATTGAGTAAAGCAATATCAACAACAAAACGATTCTTTAATAATTTTCTTCCAATCAAAACAGGGTACCTCATTTTCCCTCTGTCGCTTAATGAAATAACCGCTCGTATTCGTTTTCGGCCTATTCGGATAATGGTTTTTATGATATAGCGATTTTCTATTTCACCAAACGAATTTTTAATTTCTTTTTGCGAATAGCTTGTAAATTTTTGGTCCTTTTCATTAAATTCGGGATGCGAAGGGTCGAGCAGTTTAAAATGTAATACCCCGTTTTCTTCGCGTATATTATGACAGTATAAAGCGCTTGTATAGGCACCGGTATCAATTTTTGCAGTGATGTTGTGCAATCCTAATTCCGGAAAATCAACTTGCTCTCTACGTCCAATAATTAGTTTTTCCTTTTGCATAAAAATAAACGAACTGCAATATAAAAACTTTTAATTAAAGAGGCCAAAAGAAAATTTAAAGGAATGATATTTAACCGTTGGGAGAATTGATTTTTGAATAGAATGATGTAGACAAAAGCCTGAGATGGCAAATGCAAAGGGAAAAAAGAAGTACCGGGAGTTGTCTGTTAAAAATATTTTTCTTACATTTACGTATCCCCATTAACCACAATACACTCTGCTTCTTTCCATGAAAAATTTTTCACTAAATTTAGTATTCCTAACTTCATTAGTTACAAATGGTTTCTGCCAAAGCGGAATTACCTCCTATCCCTTGCCGGTAACCACACCTGTAAATCTTGTTTACCAAAGAAACTGTCTTAAAATAGATGCGAGCGGAAATAAATGGGTAGGATTTCAAAAGGCAGGACTTGGTAAATTCGATGGAACAGCCTGGACAATGTTTGATACTTTGAATTCAGGTATTCCTTCCAATCAGGTTAGTGATGTTGCATTTGGCGCTTCAACAACTATTTGGGCGGCTACAAATAAAGGCGTTGCAAAATATGATGGAAGCCTTTGGACTAAATACAATACCGCAAACTCTGGATTACCAAATGATACCGCTACTTGTGTTTATGTGAATAATTCGGATGCATGGAT
>JAHEYA010000190.1 GCA_023251855.1 Bacteroidota bacterium | reverse complement strand
TTGACCTCAGCCCCTGCCCCTCTCCAAAGGAGAGGGGAGCTGTGGCATTTAAGCAAATTTATTTTGATTTGACAATTAGAAAAAAGCCGGTAAATACAGTACCATTGTCAATTTTTGTTTCTTTAAAACTAAGTGTGCCGGTAGTTGGTTTTACTTTTGCAGCTACTTGTCCGGAAGACGTTGGTATTGTTAAAATATAATAATAGGTGCCGGCAGAATATTTGCTGCCATTCCAGTTGTTCGGATAATTGGCTGTTTCATAAATTTTATTTCCCCAACGATTATAAATGATTAAAGAAGTAGCAGGAAATCTTTCGAGATTTTCTATAAAAAAGAGGTCGTTCAGAGGATCACCTTGTCCCTCAGAAGAAATAACATTTGGAATATTTAACAAACAATTTTCTTCCACATTAACTGTTACCTGGTCGTTTTGAGTGTTTCCACAAAAATCATGTAAAGTAATGGTATATACTGCGGTAGTAGTAGCAAAAACAGTTGCATTAGCCATATTGGCTAAATTTACAGAATCAGCTCCGTTGCTTGTCCATAAATATGTCAATGGAACTGCACCACCGGAGGTTGTTGCAGTCAAGTTTACTATATTGTCGGGGCAGATGGTAATATCATTACCCGCAGTAACAGTAAGCGGTAGCGGTATATTCAGTGTAACTTTAATACTGTCGGTTATTGTAGGAGTAGGATCAGGTGTGCCGTTACAAGCATCAGAAACAGTAACTGTGTAGGTAGTGCTTGCAGAGGGGGTAATAGTTTGAGAAGTAACAGAACCAGCACCATTGGACCAACTGTATAAGTAGGGTTGAACACCACCTGTGGCGATAACAAATAAATTAACCGGGCCGGTAGTACAATTTAAAACAGTATCGTTAGTGGTTGTAATGGTTAATGGTGTTGCTTCAGCAATGTTAAGTGTATGGTTTGCAGTTAAGTTGCAAACTCCGGGAACCGTGATGGATAGGAGTAGGGTTTCGATGCCTTCGCTTGTGCCATCTGCAGTAGCATTGATACAGTATGTTAAGGAGTCCTGACCGGCAGGAAACACTAGTTGTGTGGGTAATGCCGGAGAGAAATCGGTACCATTGGTAGCGGTACCGCTAGTAGTTAAAGTGAACGTAGCAGATTGAGCAATGCCGAGTGAGCGTACAAAATAGATACAAGCTTGTCCGCAACCTTCATAAAATGTAAAATTGTTTGTTCCACCATAACTTATATTAGATGTAATTACGGGTATAGTAACTAAGGTAACAACAACACTATCAGTAACAGCAGGGGTAGGGTCAGGAGTGCCACTGCATGCATCATTAACTGTTACATGATATATGGTGGTTGTTGAAGGATTAACTGTTGGATTAGCGGTGGAGGCAGCTCCGTTGGTCCAGCTATAGGTATAGGGTTGAACACCACCAGTTACATTAGCCAATAAGGTAACCGGGCCAAGAATGTTGCATAAACTGGTATCATTGTTTGTTGTAAGAGTTAGCGGTGTAAATTCGTTTAAATAAATTGTGGCAGAAGCAGTCGCTTGAATACAAGAGCCACTAGAATGAGGGGGAATTGTCAGGGTGATTGATTCTAAACCTTCCAGTGAGCCATCAGCAACAGCGTTAATGCAAAAAGAAACAGAATCTTGTCCGGGAGCAAAAATTATTTGGTTAGGCAGAGGAGTGCCCGGTCCGATATTATTGTCATAATAATCGGTGCCATTTAAAGCGGTTCCTGCTATGGTGAGGCTAACGGTATCAGCATTGGGTAGATTTGCCGCCCTTACAAAATAAATACAAGCAGCTCCGCAACCCTCATAGAGCGTAGAATCATTTGGGCCGCCATAACTAATATGAGGAATAATACTAACGCTGTGACTGGAAAAACTTCCGGCCTCTAAAAAAACGCCAGAATCAAGTATATGATCACCACCATCGCCAACTGCAAGTTTGATATGATAGGTTTGACCGCATTGTACAAAAGCCACAGCTGTTAATGGAACAGTAAAACCATCGTATTGAATTGTTGCTCCATCAGGAGCTGTTCCGGAACCTAATCCATCACCATTATCAAAATAAAAAGCACTATTACTATTTAAATTTAAATTAAACATAGTTACCGGAAGAGTAGTACCCGGGATCAAAGCAATGTTTTGAGAATTATTGCTGAATGGCCCTGAAATACCGGGACCGCTGATAAAAAAACCAAAACCATCATTAATACCACCGGGAAATGTGCTTACATACTCCATGTATTCTTCAGATCCAAAGACATAACGAAATTTTACGGTATCGGAAGTTGGAATAAAATCAAATTCGAGGATGGTGGCGTCATAGCTTAAAGAAGGTGACATGATAGCATCAAGATCAGGATCACCGGGTAAACTATTGTCGACAGAGGCGCTAGACGTATTGTTTGGCCCGATTGCATTTACCAGGTTACCACAGGTTAGCAGTACACCGGCATTAAAACCAATATTTGAAGCTGTTCCATTAAAAGAGCCTCTGCAATTAATGCTACCGGTATACGTTATATTGCTTGCAGTAACACCTGAACCTAATAATACATTTTGTACCAACTGAACAGGAGTAGGAGCGCCATTAACAGTTAATTGGGCACTAGATGTATAAGCTGTTAATAAAGGGATTAAAGCGAGAAGGGCTTGTTTTATGGGTATTTTTTTGAAAGATATAAACATTTGGAGACCATTCTAAATTCAGCAATAGCAATAAGAGCCTTTTTAAATTTGTTAAAAAACAAATACATCTAATGAGATTTCTCCCTGCGGTCGAAATGACAAATAAAAAAAATTACGAATAAAATCTAAACAGGTCCTGAGAAAATTTTATCTGACTAAGGTAACGCTTTCAATTCGTCTGATCTGTTTGCCACGCATACTTTCCAGATCAAATACACATACATAAACATCATTCACAGAATCCTGTCCTTTGTAAGTTCCATCCCAGCCGTTATTAATATCAGTTGATTCAAACAGAAGTTGCCCCCAACGATTAAAAATACGCATACGATAGGATTTTATACCTGCACCATATCCGGTAAACAAATCATTTTTACCATTTTTATTTGGTGTAAAAGCATTTGGAGTATAGAAATAGAAATCAGGGAGTATAGTTACTGTTTTGTAAGCAGTATCCTTACATCCATTTTGATTGGTAGCAACCAGCATTACTCGGTAAGTACCTTCGGTAGGATAATAATGTTCCGGACTTTGCAGTGTAGAAGTTGAATCGTTAGAAAGATCACCAAAACTCCAAAAATAAGAAACAGCTCCCAAGGAAAGATTATTAAATGCAACAGTTTGATTTGTTACAAATGCGGTCTGAAAGTCGGCAAAGATGGGGTAAACAGTTACTTTTACGGTATCGGATTTTGAGTAGGCACAGCCATCCGTAATTTTTACACTATAAGAAGAAGTAATATTTGGAGCAATAGTAACTGTATCCTGATTAGAAATATTTGGAGTCCAGTGATAAATATAAGGGGGCAATCCATTTGCTACAATAGCGTGAAGCATCAGGCTATTACTTCCACAAATGGTAGTATCATCGTTAAATACTAATTGCATAGGAATGTAAGGAGTGAAATTGACTGTACTGGTATCAGAAGCAGTGTTTCCGCAACTGTCGGTAACAGTAACAATATAAGTAGTAGTAACCAAAGGGTTAATATGTATTGTATCATGTGTGCCTGCAGAGTTTGTCCAGGTGTATCTATAGCTTCCAATAGCAACACCACCGGCAGTTTGAGCAGTTAAAAATAAATTTGAAGAAGGGCAAACGAGTGAAGTATCATCATTTAATTGTACTTTAAGAGGAGGTGTATCGATGATGTAAATTGTTTTTTTTAGTGTATCATTACCTCCGCAGGTAGAAGTGGCAAAAAGAGAAAGTACAACGGTTTCGGTACCTTCAATTGTGGCATCAGCAAGTGAATTAATGATAATGTAAGCAGAATCCTGGCCGGGAGCAAAGTTCACGGTGCTGCCAATCAGTGTATAGTCGGTTCCGTTGGTTGCGGTTCCTCCAAGAGAATAAGGAAAAGTTTGAGCAGCGGTTGAAGAAGTTCTGGTAACTAATAAGGAAGCAAAACCACATCCTTCGTATATGGTAGAATCGTTTCCGGCAACCACGTTTCCACCGAAAGTAGTACCGGAAGTTAAGTTGGTACTTCCGGCACTGGCAAAGCTGCCTGCTTCTAAGAATACACCGGAATCGAGAATATGGTCACCACCATCGGCAATTGCAATTTTGATATGGTATACCTGTCCGCATTGCACACCAGTAATGGCGGTAAGAGGAACAGTAAATCCATCATATTGAACAGTTAAACCATCGGGAGCAGTTCCTGAACCCATTCCATCGCCATTATCAAAATAATACATACCATAACTATTCAGATTCAGATTAAACATGGTTACAGGTAAAGTAGTACCTGGAATCAAAGCAATGTTTTTTGAATTGCCTGAAAAGGGTCCGGTAATACCGGGTCCACTGATAAAAAAGCCAAAACCATCGTTAATACCACCGGGTGTAGTACTTACATACTCCATATATTCTTCGGAACCAAAAACATAACGAAATTTAATAGTATCAGAAGTGGGAGTAAAGTCAAATTCCAAAATAGAGGCATCATAGCTAAGAGTAGGACTCATAATCTGGTCCAGATCAGGATCGCCAGCCAGGCTATTATTGACGTAGGCACTTGAACTATTGTTAGGTCCGATAGCACTTAAAAGATCACCTGAGGTCATCAGTACACCGGCAGCCAGGCCAATATTAGATGCTGATCCGTTGAATGAACCAATAGCCAAAGGTGCCCCATTGTAAGTGATATTGGATGCGGTGATACCAGATCCCAATAAAACAGTTTGCACCAATTGAGCAGGTGTTAAGGCTGTACTTGTTGTTAGTTGTGCTTTTGCGGCAGGGGAGCAAAATAGCAGAAACGAAAAAACAAGTCCCCAATTTACATGAGATAAGAATGAGAAATTGGATTTCTTAAATCGAACCATTATTATATAAATTACAATTTTGGAAATGATCAGTAAACAAATATATTAAAATTAATTGAAATGTTAAGGTGTGATGTTATTTCAGATAAAATGGTTGCAGGGAGAGTGAAAAAATACCAACACTCATTATGAATTGGCATTTTCCCAGACCTCACCCCCAACCCCTCTCCAACGGAGAGGGGAGCGATGGACTAAAATATATTAGAAATGGTATAAGCTAGAGATTCACATCTAAGCGTTTATAGAAGATGAGCATAATGAAGATAAAGGATACAGAAAAAAATATTCCTGTATAACTTAAGTCGTTGATAAGTATAAGAAGCATTTCTTTAATAAAAAAAGTGATAATAAAAAGATTGGCACCCCAGCGTTTCATGTGCCAAAGACCAATATAGGAAATAAAACTGACGGCAACAATGAGTCCGAATAGGGCTGGATACCAATCGCCCAATTTTTTTACAGATGGGGAAAACACAGCA
>JAHEYA010000189.1 GCA_023251855.1 Bacteroidota bacterium | reverse complement strand
GCGTTTCTTGTGGGGTTGAATTGCATTTATTCAGTAGATAAACAAAATGGAATTGTGCTGAACCTGGATGCTTCAAAATTAAAAATTGGTGGAAATTTTACAATCATTACACCTCAGCAAGGAACATCTACTCAGATTAACGACCGTATAAAAACATTTGCTATAACCGGTGGTGAACAACGTTTGTTGTTTAAGTTTGGCTACCAGAGAATACTTGGGGATGATGACAAATTTAATTTTTTTGTTGAAGGTGGACTACTTGCTACTCTTACTAAATTTGACAATAATCAAATTTTGATTAATTCTTTAAAAATTGATCTTACCTCGTATTATAATTCAACATTGCTTCCAAATTCATATCTCTTCAAAAAGCCCATTGGAACTGGATTTGGTGCATTTGCAGGAGTAGGAACAAATATAACGGTAAGTCCAAAATATACAATGCAAATTCTTTATAATCCTACCTACGAAAAAATAAATATCGGGGCTAACCCAACACTCAAACTACAGCATTCAGTGGGTTTGAGAGCTTATTATAATTTTTAACTAATGAAGTATGAAAGTTTAAAGTTTGAAAGTTGAATTTGAATTATTCTATTTTTCAAATTTTATCTTCAGCATTTGACACTGAACTTTCTAACTTTCTAACTTTCTAATCTTCTAACTTAATAAAGTATCTTTTGCTCCTGCAAAAAACTTCCGTTCTTTTACATGATAAAAATTTCCTTTTGCCATCACATGCACAACTAAATTCTCAATAGATATAGGCGATCCATCAGCCAAATCAGCAATATTAGAATGTCGGATATTGTGGCCGTCAAAAATCAAAATCAAACCTGAACCGATTGCTTCCATTTTATTTCCTTCTTTAACCACTACACCTGTATCTTCACCCAATCCAATTCCTATGCATCCTGGATTACTTGCTACTGCTTGCGATAAGCGTCCAAACCGACCACGCGTTACAAAATGAGAATCAATAATTACATTTTTCATAAAACCTAAACCAGTGGTTATTTTCACTTCTCCTTTCAACAAAGCATGTGTACTGCTGCCATGATAGATCATTGTATTGCTCATTGCCATTGCTCCTGCGCTTGTTCCGGCAATTACAAAATCCTCATGTCTATATCGTTGGTGAAGTATATTCAAAAATTCTGTCCCTCCAAAGATCATACTTAAACGAAGCTGATTTCCTCCGGTGAACATCACCCCATCTGCTTTTTTTATCCGTTCAATATATTCCGGGTTCACGGCATCTTCACGACTTTTGATATGAATTACACCAACCTTTTTACATCCTAATTTCCCGAAAGATTCAATATAATTTTGTCCCACTTCTTCGGGTATTTGAGAAGCAGTTGTAATTACTTCTATTTTAGAATCTACCCCTTTGGTTTCAGATAAGATCCGTTTCAAAATTCCAAATTCAAAAAAAACATGATGGTCTTTTTGAATGAAATTCGGATGCCGCTCTGTCCCTTTGTCTTCACTACCGCCTATTGCAATTAATTTACCTTTTGGAATTTCCATTGTTTTATTTTTTAAAGTATATTTTCTTTTGAACCCCTACGCGTAATGTTCTCGACTCCGAACTGACCACTTGCGCAGTCATTTCGAGCGGAGTCGAGAAAGTGCGATTGAGGCATTCACAAAAAACTCTCTATCGCCAAACGATAAGAATCCATTCCAAAACCGGATATAGAACCCTTACATTTAGGAGCAATTATTGAATTATGGCGAAAATCTTCTCGCGCATAAATATTTGAAATATGTACCTCTATAACTGGAGTATTGATCGCAGCGATCGCATCCCGTATTGCAACAGAAGTGTGTGTATATCCTCCTGCATTTAGAATAATACCATCATAACTAAAACCAAGTTCATGCAGTTTATTAATTAATTCACCCTCTACATTACTCTGATAATAGACCAATTCAACATTTTTAAATTTACTCTGTAATATTTTAAAATATGAATCAAAGGTAAGATTACCATAAACTGCCGTTTCACGTATGCCTAATAAATTGAGGTTTGGACCGTTTATTATGATTAGTTTCATATCTATTTTTTAACAATGCTGGTTTGTTTTACTTTTACATCTGTAAAGATATACCAAAATCTGTATTTTAAAATTCACAGGTAACAAAATGAACTGGAAAATATACATACAAGGTTTTAAATCATTTTTGGCATTGGAAAAATCCTTGTCTGAAAACTCTGTTGAAGCCTATCTGCATGATGTTTCCAAACTTGTTCAATTTCTTGAATACAAAAAATTAAACCTTAATCCACAAAATATTCAACTAAAACATTTACAGGATTTTTTAAAATGGATCAATGAATTAGGAATGAGTGCCGGCTCTCAAGCGCGTATCATAAGTGGTATAAAAGGTTTTTATAAATATTTATTAATAGAAAACGGTTTAAGTATTGATCCTACTACCTTACTGGAAGCACCCAAAATTGGTCGTAAATTGCCGGATACACTTAGTATTGATGATATCAACAAAATTATTGAAGCAATTGATTTAAGTAAACCGGAAGGACAACGAAACAAAGCAATGCTTGAAACCATCTATAGCTGCGGTTTACGCGTTAGTGAATTGGTAAATCTAAAAATATCGAACTTATATTTTAATGATGGTTTTGTAAAAATAATAGGCAAAGGTAATAAGGAAAGACTTGTACCTATTGGAAGTTCAGCCATCAAACAAATTGATATTTATAAAAATGAAGTACGTGTTCATTGTATTCCTAAAAAAGAAAATGAAGATTTTTTATTTTTAAACAGGCGTGGAGCACAGCTTTCAAGAGTAATGGTATTTACCATTATTAAACAGCTTGCTACCAAAATAAATATGAAAAAACATATTAGTCCGCATACATTTCGGCATTCTTTTGCAACACATTTAATTGAAGGAGGAGCTGATTTAAGAGCAGTTCAGGAAATGCTTGGTCATGAATCTATTACTACTACAGAAATTTACACCCATCTTGATCGAGAGTATTTACGACAAGCTATTATTCAATTTCATCCGAGATCTTAGTGTTTCATCCAATCTAACACCCAACACCCAACATCTAACATCTAACATCCAACATCTAACATCTAACATCTAACAACCACCAATCCTACTTATATTCCCCAAATACATTTCGCATAGTATCTGCTATTTCACCAAGTGTTGCATAATTTTCAGCAGCTTCCAGAATAGTTGGCATTAAATTAATAGCTGCGCGGGCATTGGAATCAAGGGTTTTTAAAAGATTTTTTACTTTTTCATTATCACGCCCTTGTTTCACCGCATTAATCTTGTCAATTTGAAGTTGACGAATAGAATCATCAATTGTAAACACTTCTCCTAATGGATTTTCTTCGATCGTAAATTTATTTACACCAACAATTATTTTTTCTCCTGTTTGAATTTCATTTTGATATTTATAAGCTGATGCAGCAATCTCATTTTGCATATATCCCTCTTCTATCGCAGCTACAGCGCCTCCCATAGCATCAATTTGGTTGATGTATTCCCATGCCGCAGCTTCAACTTCATTGGTTAATGCTTCTACAAAATATGAACCTGCTAATGGATCAACAGTATCAACAACGCCACTTTCAAAAGCAATTATTTGCTGAGTACGTAAAGCGATACGTGCTGCTTCTTCAGTTGGTAATGCAATTGCTTCATCAAAACCATTGGTATGTAAACTCTGTGTACCACCTAATACCGCTGCCATTGCTTGTATAGTAACTCGTGGAATATTATTATGCGGTTGCTGAGCAGTAAGTGTAGAACCTCCTGTTTGTGTATGAAAACGCAACATCTGCGCTCGTGGGTCAGTTGCTCCTAAATCTTTTGTAATCTTGGCCCACATCCTTCGTGCAGCACGGAACTTGGCTACTTCCTCAAACATATTATTGTGGGCGTTAAAGAAAAACGATAATCGTTTTGCAAACACATTTATATCCAACCCCTTATCAATAGCTGATTTAAGGTAGGCTTTACCATTTGCCAATGTAAATGCCAATTCCTGAACTGCTGTAGAACCCGCTTCACGTATATGATACCCGGAAATGGAGATGGTATTCCATTTAGGAACTTCCTTCGCACAAAATTCAAATATATCTGTAATGATGCGCATACTGGGCTTTGGCGGATAAATATAAGTGCCGCGTGCAGCATATTCTTTTAAAATATCATTTTGAATGGTACCGGATATTTTTTTCAAATCAGCTCCTTGCTTTTTTGCTAATGCAATATACATCGCTAAAAGAATTGATGCTGTTGAATTGATGGTCATTGATGTGGTGATATTCTCCAATTTGATACCATCAAATAAAATTTCGATGTCTCTCAAAGAGTCAATGGCAACACCTGCTTTACCAACTTCACCTTCCGAAAATGCATGATCACTGTCATAACCAATTTGTGTAGGCAAATCAAATGCAACCGACAAACCTGTGGTGCCTTGGTTTAATAAATAATGATATCTTTTATTAGATTCTTCAGCAGTAGAAAAGCCGGCATACTGGCGCATTGTCCACAATTTGCTTCGGTACATGGTCGACTGAACACCACGTGTAAAAGGGAATTCACCGGGGAGCTCTCCTGAACTTTTTTCATTCTGATAAAGTCGTTTTATCTCAATTCCTGAATCAGTAACAAATTTTTCTTTACGCTCTTTTTCTTCCATAAACTTAATCTATTCGTAATAATTCGTAATTCGTAGATTCGTAAAAATTCGTATTCGTAGATTAGCAACAATTCGTTTTTCGTAAATTCGTAAAATTCGTATTTCGTAGATTCGTAAAAATTCGTATTCGTAGATTCGTAGATTCGCAAAAATTCGTAATTCGTTGTTTAAAATTCTTTCCCTATCTCTTTCTTAATAAAATCAATTGCCACTTTGGTTGGCAAGTCCGACAATTGTGATGAAACAGTAATAACAGCTTGTGCCAACTCCATTCCGTTTGATTCCGGACTAATCCTTGTTGAAGCTACATTAATCAATTTTATTTTTTCTTCTTTTGCTTTTACAACTTCTTCCCAGGCTTTAGTACTCATATAAATTTGTTGTGAAAGATTATGCTCAAATTCAGTTCGGATGGTCTTTAGCAGTTCTCCCTGCAACATAGGTGCACTAGTAGCTTTGTTACTACGCATTACCAAACTACTTGGATTAATACGTTCCAAAAATAAAACCATTCGCTCATAAGCTTGCAAACGAATAGGGGTAATAACAGCCTGATTAGCCAGTTTCACATCAATCATTTTTTTTCTGCTCTCCTGATCCAAAAAGTTTTTTACCAAATAATAAGTAGTCAGAAATACAATTCCGGCTGGTAAAATAAGTTTCACAATTTCAAATATCTGATCCATTTTATCGAATTTTACTGTTGGTAATGATTTGTTTTATTCCGCTATTATAACGCGAATTTAATGATAAATATTTGAACTTCTAATTTTGCATTTTTTACAATTAAATCGCTAAAAAAAAGCAATATCTCTTGGAAGGTATCTGAAAATAATTCAATTAAAAAA
>JAHEYA010000188.1 GCA_023251855.1 Bacteroidota bacterium | reverse complement strand
GTACCGTACTTGTTGATTCAATGGTATTAACAATTGATCCCATTCCTACTGTTAATGCCGGAACCGACAGTATTATCTGTGCAAATGGCACATACACATTGTCAGGAACAATAGGTGGTAGTGCTACTTCATCTACCTGGACAACCTCCGGTGATGGAACATTCAATGATTCCTCGCTTGTAAATGCTGTTTATACTCCCGGAGTGGCAGACTCAACAGCCGGCAGCGTATTCCTGATATTAACCACCAACAACCCTCCAGGAGCATGTATTGCATCATTTGATAGCTTGATGCTTGTTATCAATCCTCCTGCGGTGGTTTCTGCTGGTGCTGATAATACTATTTGTTCAGGCACTACTTATACACTTGCAGGTTCCTTCTCTGGTGGAGCATCATCATCTACCTGGACTACTACCGGTGATGGCACCTTTAACGATTCTTCGCTTGTAAATGCTGTCTATACTCCAGGTGCTACTGACATTACTAATGGAACTGTTACACTCATCATCACCAGCGATAATCCGGCCGGCCCTTGTGTTGCTGCTGTTGATTCAATGGTTTTAACTATTAACCCTGCCGCTATCGCTAATGCAGGAATAGATGATACAGTATGTTCCGGTGGTGCATATACGCTTTCCGGAACAATTGGAGGTGGTGCTACTTCAGCTACCTGGTCAAAATCAGGTGATGGAACATTTAATAATCCGGCTCTTCTAAATGCTTTATATACTCCTGGCTCTGGCGATATTACACTTGGAAATGTATACCTGATTCTTACCACCAATGATCCCGTAGGAGTTTGTTCAGCAACATTTGATAGTTTGCTGCTTACCATTGCTCCGCCTCCGGTACTGGTTATTACCGACCCTGTTGCAGTATGCCAGCCTGCTACAATTAACCTTACTTTACCGGCTGTTACTGCTGGTTCAACTCCGGGCCTAACCTTCAACTATTATACAAATGCCGCTGCTACCATACATGTGGCGGATTCAACTGCAATAACTGCAACCGGAATATACTATATTGTGGGCAGAACTGCTCTTGGATGTACTGATACGGCTGCCGTAAATGTAGTTGTTAATCTTTCGGCAGTAGGAGGTATTGCCAGTACGGATGCCCTTGTTTGCTCTGGGGTAAATGGAGATACAATAGACTTGACTAACTATGTTGGAGCAGTACAAAAATGGCAGTATTCTACAGATGGCGGCATGAATTGGATTGATATTGCAAATACTACAGACCAACAACCGTATTCTAATATTACTGTTACTACCTGGTACAGAGCAATGTTAACTGCAACCTGCGCCTCAGCAGTTTCTGAGGAAGCACGGATTACTGTTGATCCTCATCCTTTATCTGTTGGTGGAACAGCTTCACCAAACGATACGGTATGCAGTGGGGCAAATAATGATACTATTTTCTTAACCGGCAACGTAGGAAGTGTATTAAGATGGGAATATTCAACAGATGGCGGTAATACCTGGGTGTATATTAACAATACTACTACCAGCCATATTTATTCAAACCTCACAGTAACAACTATTTTCCATGCGGTTGTTCAAAACAGTGTATGTGGTTCTGCCGTTTCTTCTAATGATACTATAACCGTTACACCGGAATCTGATGCCGGAATTATAATGGGTGCAACACACGGTTGTCCTTATGCTACCAATGGTATTCTTGAATTAAATGGATACTTTGGAGCTGTGGTTGGCTGGCTATACTCAACTGATGGAGGTACAACTTGGGCAGATACAGCTAATCTTAACGACTCATTAAGTTATGCTAATCTTACCGATACAACATTCTATAGGGCAATTGTACAAAGTGCAGGCTGTGCTCCCGATACTTCTTCTGCAACAGCCGTAATTGTTTACCCAAAACCAATAGCAGGGTTTATGGCCGATACCGTTTGTCAGGGAGCAGCAACTACATTTACAAATACTTCCACTGTTGCAGCAGGATATATTCAGTTCAACCAATGGGATTTTGGAGATAACTCCTCCTCCCTGATAACCAATCCGGCACATACGTACCCTGCTCTTGGAACATATACAGTAAATTTGGTAGTTATATCAAATTCCGGATGTCAGGATACTGTAACCGTAAATGTGATTACAGATACATTACCAAACGCCCAGATCTCGGCCAGTGGGGCATTGTCATTCTGTTGTGGAGATAGTGTAACATTGAGCGGTATGCCAGGATTGGGTTACCTATGGAGTGCTTCACTTGCCACCACACAAAGTATTGTGGTAAATAACTGTACAGCTTCAGGAAATTATCAACTTACTATAACCGATCCTGTAACTTCCTGTACAAATACTTCATCTGTTACTGTAGTGGTTTTACCGCTTCCTGCTGTTAATGCCGGTAATGATACCACTATTAACAAGGGAGGGGTTGTTGTGCTTAATGGGCAAGGTGGTATCGTTTATTCATGGACACCGGTTATTGATCTTACTAACCCGGGAATTGCCGCTCCTGTTGCTACTCCTGCAAATACCACCACTTATATACTTACTGCTACTGATATAAATGGTTGTGTAAATTCTGACTCAATAACAATTACCGTTATAGCCAATCTCAACAATATAACGGTAACTAACCTCTTAACAACGAATGGTGATGGTTTCAATGATAAATGGATTATCAGTGATTTGGAAAGCTATCCGGGAACAGAGGTAATTGTTGTAAACAGGGAAGGACAGCAGGTGTATTATTCCTCTTATTATACTAATAGCTGGGATGGAACCAATAAAAATGGTAAACCTTTACCTGATGGAACCTATTACTATTTCATTAAATTTCCAAATTCAGGTAAAGTATATAAAGGTCCTATAACGATATTAAACGAAAAATAACAGAGCTCCTGATCCTTTTAAATAAGGGATAAGGAGTGGTTTTTATAAAACTCTTTGTATCCCTTTTATGAAAGGTGTGGGACTAAAAAAAAGATAAATGAAAAAGAAGAATTTAGTCATCCTTACCGCAATTTTCTTTGCACCCTCATTTTTGGCATTGGTGGGTGGTATCTCCTCCCCTTTGGGGAGGATGGGAGGGGCCTTCGCACAACAATTACCTTTTAGCAGCCAGTATTATACAAATTCATTTGTAGTGAATCCTGCTTTTACTGGTAATGGAGATTATATAAATGCCTTTTTAACACACCGTTCTCAATGGACAGGATTGGCCGGTGCTCCGCAAACCAGTTATTTAACTGTAGATGGCCCTTTACAATCAAAAAACGTAGGATTGGGAATGAAAGTTTATACGGATGTTACTGATATTATCAGCCGTGTAGGTGCTTTTGCAAATTATTCTTACAAATATAAACTCAATGATTCAAGCCATATATTATTTGGTTTGGCAATGGGAGCACTGGGTAATAAACTCGATTTTTCAAAAGCTGTAATTAAAGATAATAATGACCCTTTCATTTATCAGCAGTCAAGGAGTAAAACGGTTTTCAGTGCTGATTTGGGTGTTGCATATGTTTGGAAACGTTTAACAGTGGGGTTGGCTATCCCTCAGGTATTGGGTAACAGAGTTAAGTATCCTTTATTTAATGATAATAATAGTTATTATAATTTTTCAAGACACTATCAGGGAACTATAAAATATGAATTTGACCTGGTAAAAGAAAAAGGAATTACAGCTTATCCTTTAATCATGCTCAGAGCTGTGAAAGGAGGACCTTTTCAATATGACATTAATGGAGTGGTTGACTGGAAAGATAAAGGATGGGCAGGACTTACCTATCACAGTAACTATGCTCTCGCCATTAGTGCCGGTGCGCGTTACAAAAACTTTAGCATCGGATATGCTTATGATATTGGCGTGAACAAAGTAAGATCTTATTTGGGTACTACCTCCGAGTTTTTATTGGGTTATACATTTGCTGAGAAAAAGAGGAGAAAAGATTTTGAAATGGAAGAACCAGGAAGAGATACGCTTACCATAACAAAAGTGAATAAGGATACTATTTACAGTATTGTTGCCGCTCAACTTAAAGCAATGGCTGATAGCAACAAAGCTGAGATGGACAGGCTTAAATCCGAGCTTGCAAAAGCTAAGGCAGGAGAAACTGCATCAGCCAAAGGTCCAAAATCTTTCATTATAGGAAGAGTGGTGGATGAACAGGGAAATCCTATTGGCGATGCACAGGTAGAAATAGTGAATAAATCAAACAACCTGGTGGTGGCAAAGCCATACTCAAATAGTGATGGAACTGTACGTATCCCTGTTCCTGCAGGACAAACCTATGATGTGGTAGTTAATAAATCAGGTTATCTGTATAAAACGGTGAATACAACAGTTTCTGAAACGGAAGGAAATGAATCTGATTTGAGAGATGTTACTTTACAGAAATTAGAAGTTGGAAAGAAATTAGTACTTAATAATATTTTATTCGACTTGAATAAATCTACATTAAAACCTGAATCCTATACCGAGTTAGACCATGCAGTAAAACTGGTACAGGATATTCCTTCATTAGAAATGGAAGTGTCCGGGCATACTGATAATATTGGTGCTGCATCGGCTAATCAGGATCTTTCTGAACAAAGGGCAAAATCTGTAATGGATTATATGGTTGGCAAAGGATGTGACCCAAATCGCTTATCCTACAAAGGCTATGGTTCAAGTCAGCCTATTGCAGATAATAATACAGAAGCCGGCCGTAAAATAAATCGCAGAACAGAGTTTAAGGTACTTAAAGTAGAAGGCCAATATACTGTTGTTTCAGGCACTGAGGCTGCTGCGGCAGCTACATTAGCTGCTACTAATCTGCAAAACGATGCAATGCTTGCTCAGTTAAAAGCAAAAACAGATAGTTACCAGGAACAAATTGAACAACTGAAACAAGATCTTGAAAAAGTAAAAAGCTCAACAGCCACGCCTCCTGCTAACACAGAAAGTGTTGCTGCAATAGCACAATTGAATGCTAAATCTGATAGTAATCAGGTGCAGATTGAACATTTAAAAGCAGAACTTGCAAAAACAAAAGTAGCAGAAATAAAAATTCCGTCTAATGCTGATAATGATGTATTGATTGCCCAATTGAAGTCCCAATCTGATAGCAATCAGGCTCAAATGGATCGTTTAAAAGCAGAATTGGCTAAGTCCAAATTGGCATCTGATGCGGCCTCTGAAGCCCGTATTGACCAATTGAAAGCCCAATCCGACAGCAACCAGATTCAAATTGACCGCGTAAAGGTAGAATTGGCGAAATCTAAAATAGCTGCCAGTTTAGCGGGTGAAGCCAGTATTGTTCAGTTGAAATCGAAATCTGATAGCAGTCAGGTTCAGATTGATCTTTTAAAAGCAGAATTGGCTAAGTCCAAATCAGTATCTGATGCGGCTACAGAATCCCGCATAGCTCAGTTGAAGTCCCAATCCGATAGCAATCAGGTTCAAATGGAACGTTTAAAAGCAGAATTGGCGAAATCCAAATCAGCTTCTGATGCAGTTACAGAATCCCGCATAGCTCAGTTGAAAGCCCAATCTGATAGCAGTCAGGTTCAAATGGAACGTTTAAAAACAGAATT
>JAHEYA010000187.1 GCA_023251855.1 Bacteroidota bacterium | reverse complement strand
GCACGCGCAAAATCAAAAATCAAAAATGCCCTAAAAGAGGCCAGGCGCAAAATAGCAGAGGATGGAAAGGAAATGCTCGAACGAAAATTTAATCATTTAAAAATAGATTTTACTCTTTCTAATATTAATGATCTTGCAAATTATTTTAAACTTCCAAGTAGCCAGGAGTTATTTTACCGCGTGGCAGTAGGTAATATAGAACTAAAACATTTAAAAGATTTTCGGCAAGAGCAAGGTAAGATAGTTCATAAATCAGGAAGCATAAAAAAGGAAGAAACTTCAAAATCATTGGAACAAATGGTGGTTACAGCACGCGGCAAAGCCGACATGCTGGTGATAGGTGAAAATCTTCAAAAATTTGATTACAAGCTTTCGCCCTGCTGTAACCCGATTCCTGGGGATGATGTGTTCGGTTTTATAACGATAAATGAAGGAATAAAAATTCACCGGGTTAATTGTCCGAATGCCATACAACTGTTATCAAACTACGCTTACCGTATTGTTAAGGCCAAATGGACAAGCCCTGAATTAATAGCTTTCCTTGCCGGAATGAAAATTACAGGTATTGACGAAGTAGGTTTAGTAAATAATATTACCAAAATAATTTCAAATGAACTGAACGTTAATATGCGTTCTATCAGTTTTGATACCAATGATGGTACTTTTGAAGGCACAGTAATGGTATTTGTTCATGATACAAATCATTTAACAGAATTAATGAAAAAATTAAAAACTGTTCATGGTGTGCTTACTGTAACACGTGTTGATGGGGAATAAAAAATTGGAGAGTTAGAGAATTGGAGAGTTAGAGAGATGGAGAGTTAGAGAATTAAAAAATAAATTAAGAAAGTCCTAAGTCATTAAATTTCCTATTCTAAATTTCGCTGAATAATTTTTGTATTTTTAGATTTTAAATTTTTGTTGAACTATGTCAAGTATTAATGCAAAAGAAACCGTAAAACAAATTTTTGAGGATTATCTTATTAAACATGGTCACCGCAAAACACCTGAGCGGTTTGCTATATTAAACGAAATATATTCTCAAATTGGCCACTTTGATATTGAGTCGTTATATATACAAATGAAAAACAAAAAGTATCACGTAAGCCGTGCTACTCTTTATAACACAATAGAATTATTACTTAATTGCAATTTGGTTACCAAACATCAGTTTGGAAAAAATCTTGCGCATTTTGAAAAATCACATGAATTCAGGCAACATGATCATTTAATCTGTAATGATTGTGATACTGTATTTGAATTTTGTGATCCAAGATTACAGCAGATTCAAAAAACAGCCGGTGATATTTTAGGATTTGAAATAGATCGTCATTCACTTAATTTATTTGGTAAGTGCAGTGCGCTTGCTACAAATGGAATATGTAAACATAAAAAAGTAAAAAACACAAAATCTGCATTATGAACTTCGAATACAATTTAAATAAAAAAAACAATATTATCCTGGTTAAACTTTCTGGTGAGTTGATTGATAGAAGCCAGGCACTGGAGCTGCTTGCAGATATTGAAGTTTGTATGGCAAAAGGTGAAAACAAAATTTTACTTAACCTTGTTGATCTCAGATATGTGAATAGCAATGGACTTGACATACTTATTAATATCTTAACAAAAGCCAGAAAATCCGGTGGTGACGCAGCTATTTGTAGCGTTAATAAAAAAATTAATGACCTTTTAGTCATTACCAAACTCGATAGCATTTTTAATATTAGTGCTGATGAGGCACAAGCTCTTGAAAAATTAAATAAATAATAAAGGCAGTTGAAAGTTTAAAGTTGCAAGTTAGAAAGTTAGAAAGTTGGAAAGTTGGAAGTTGGAAGTTGGAAAATGAATTTTAATCGAATAACAATTTAACTTATTTACAAATACACTTTAGATAAGTCATAACAAATTTGCAAACTTTACACTTTATAAATTAAATTAAAATGAAAGTAGATGTATTATTAGGTCTTCAGTGGGGAGATGAAGGAAAAGGAAAAATTGTTGATGTATTAACCCCTAAATATGATATTATAGGCCGTTTTCAGGGAGGGCCTAACGCAGGGCATACCTTGGAGTTTAATGGTATTAAACATGTGTTACATACAATTCCTTCCGGAATTTTTCACAACAAAAAAATAAATATTGTTGGTAATGGTGTTGTAATTGATCCGGTAATTTTCAAAAAAGAAATTGATGCATTATTAAAATTAAATGTTGATGTAAAATCAAAATTAATTATTTCGAAACGTGCGCATTTAATTTTACCTACTCATCGTTTGCTTGATGCGGCTTCTGAAGCAAGTAAAGGCAAGGAAAAAATTGGTTCAACACTCAAAGGGATTGGACCAACTTATATGGACAAAACCGGGCGTAATGGCCTACGTGTTGGCGATATTGATAGTCCTGATTTTAAAAACAAATACAATGCATTAGTTGACAAACACAAACTGTTATTAAATTTTTATAATTACGAATACAATCTACAAGAGCTTGAGCCGGCATGGTTTGAAGGTGTTGAAATTTTAAAAAGCTTAAAACGTGTGGAGAGTGAGCATTACATTGCTGAAGCGCTAAAAAATAACAAAGCAATACTAGCTGAAGGTGCGCAAGGTTCTTTATTAGATATTGATTTTGGTTCTTACCCATTTGTAACTTCATCGAGCACTATATGTGCGGGTGCTTGTACCGGTTTAGGAATTGCTCCCAACAAAATCGGCAATGTAATTGGTATTTTTAAAGCCTATTGTACACGTGTTGGCAGCGGACCTTTTCCTACTGAATTAAATGATGAGGTAGGTGAACAGATACGTAAAACAGGCAATGAGTTTGGTTCAACAACAGGTCGCCCAAGACGTACCGGATGGTTGGATTTGCCTGCACTTAAATATGCAATTATGATAAATGGGGTTACTGAATTGATGATGATGAAAGCTGATATATTAAGTGGTTTTGAAACGATCAGAGTATGTACCCATTATAATTATCATGGTAAAAAAATTGATTATCTGCCTTATGATCATTCTCCTGAAGCTCTTACTCCTGTATATGCTGAATTAAAAGGCTGGAACCAGAATTTGACCGGTTTGCACAGCCCGGAACAAATGCCTGAAGCTTTGAATGAATATATTGCATTCATTGAACATGAGGCAGGAGTGCCGATTTCAATTGTTTCGGTTGGTCCCGATCGTACTCAAACATTAATTATGGCCCCACCCCGGCCCTCCCCAAAGGGGAGGGAGAAAAACCCCGAAATAAAAATTGAAGACTAATTTTTTATTAGCTACTGGTACACACTGCCTCCCTCCCCTTTGGGGAGGGTTAGGGTGGGGCTTGCTTTCTTTTTTGTTTTTTATCCCTCTCTTCTCTTATTCTCAAAAAAAAGTAGAGATACTTAATGCAGGCTCATTAAAATTTGACAAAAATCTTGGCAATGGCGCTAAACGCCTTATTGGTGATGTGCAATTCAAGCATGAAAATACTATGATGTATTGCGATAGTGCCTATTTTTATTCCGACAATTCTTTGGATGCATTCGGACATGTGCATATTCAACAGAACGATGGTAGTAATTTATATGGTGATTTGTTGAAATATAACGGAGATTCAAAAACAGCAGTACTTACAAAAAATGTAATTGTAAAAAAAGGTGATATGCAACTCACTACTGATGTTTTGAATTATGATATATCAACCAACATCGGATAATATTTTGGTAAGTGACCGTGGCTCATTTTTTTCAAAAACAAATGATTTTAATTTCAAAAAAAATGTAGTTCTAACTAATCCACAATTTGTGATCAATTGTGATACCATGCGTTATAACACCCTTTCAAAGATCACTTACTTTCTTGGTCCTACCACAATAAAAAGCAAAGAGAACCTGATTTATTGTGAAGATGGATGGTATGATACTGATAAGGACCTTTCCAGTTTTAATAAAAATGCGTACATCATCAGCAAAGAGCAAAAAATGTTTGGTGATAGTTTGTATTATGATCGTAAACAAGCTATTGGTAAAGCATTTAACCATGTACAAATAATTGACACGGCACAAAATATAACTATTACAGGTAATTATGCTATTCATTATGAAATAAATGATATCTCCTTGGTCACAGATAATGCAATGTTGATACAGCGATATGATAAAGACACGTTGTATCTGCATGCTGATACATTAAAAGCGATTAGTACGCTTACTTCAAAAGAATTTGCACAATCAAAAATAAAAACCCCTGACCCGAACATCAAAAATTCAGAACAAAAAAATAAAAAACAAAAAAATAAAAACAAGCAAACTTCAACTACTGAAAAAAAGGGGACTTCCACTGAGTTGCAAACTGCTAACAGTAAACCTTTACATTCAACCGATACTATTAATTTAGATGAAAAAGGTACAAGAAGTAAAAAACTATTTGCTTACCATAGAGTAAAATTCTTTAAAAAGGATCTGCAAGGCAAATGCGATTCGCTAAGTTATACTTTGGTTGATTCAACAATGAAACTATATGGTAACCCTACCATTTGGTCAGAACAGAGCCAATTGACTGCAGATAGTATGAAACTTTTGACAGGCGAAAAATCATTACGCTCAATTGAATTAACTACAAACGGGTTTATTGTATCTGAAGAAGACAGTATACATTATAACCAAATACGTGGAAAATATATGAAAGGTTATTTCAAAAAGAATGATCTGTACCTTATAAAAGTAGAAGGGAATGGACAAACAATATATTATGATAAAGAGAAAGAAAAAATAAAAGCTGTAAATCGTGCTGATTGCAGCAACTTGAATATTTATTTGAAGAATAAAAAAATGAGCAAAATTGTTTTCATTACAAAACCCGAAGCAACTTTATATCCTCTAAATCAAATATCCATTAATGATTTGAAATTGAAAGGTTTTACCTGGAGAGGTGAGGATCGCCCACTTTCGATCTCTGATATTTTTATCTGGTAAAAAAAACCCGCAAATGCGGGTTTTTTAAAAATCTATTTTGCTTTTTGAATTACTTCGCAATTTGAAACTTGCCCCTGTTAACCGCTACTTTTTTAGCATCTCTTAGTGTATAAACATACGTTCCGGGGTTAAATGAAGAGGTTGGAATATTCGCTCTGTTATCTGTCATTAAATAAGTACCAACCAAACGACCCGAAACATCAGTTATTTCAATGCTCGAAGCATCAGCTGACGAAACAAAATTAATATTACTTGTTGCCGGGTTTGGATAAATAGATACATGGCAAATTAGACTACTCATATCAATAAAGCCATTAAAACCTGTTGAGCCGGTACTACCAGTATTCCCTGTATAACCTGTGTTTCCTGTTGAACCTGTATTACTGGTAAAACCCGTAGAACCGGTTGAGCCTGTTGAGCCGGTAAAACCAGATGAGCCTGTTGAACCTGTTGAACCTGTGAAGCCTGAGAAACCACTAAAACCTGAGAAACCACTAAAGCCTGAGAAACCACTAAAGCCGCTGAAACCACTCATTCCTGTCGTTCCTGTAATCCCAGAAGAACCTGAAGTACCTGAAGTACCTGAAGTGCCACTCGTA
>JAHEYA010000186.1 GCA_023251855.1 Bacteroidota bacterium | reverse complement strand
GGGGCCATGAAACCAATAAAAATCGCCACTAACAATATCTTTGGGTTTGTATAAAATAAAAGAATCCGGAACAATTTTTTTAAACAATTCTTTTGATGGAAAGTACGCATCCTGTATATACTTTGCATAATCGATACTATCGGTAATGTCTTTATTTTGTGCACGAATTTTATCAAAAGCATTTTTAAGTTCTACATTTTTCAAACGATGTATTTCTGTCTCTTTTTCAGCATTTTCAACCGAAAAAGCAATTTGCTGATGTTTTAGCATATTTACTTTTTCACTGCTCAATATTTGTTGTTGAAGTTCATTGAAAAACTTGTAATGCTGGAGTGATTTGGAAAAATCAATTATCTTTTCATAAGCAATTGAAAGCAATTGATGTACTTCAGAGGTTAAAGCAATAATTTTCAATGTTTCTGCATATTCCAAAGCTTTAGTTAAGTATTGGATCGCTTTGTCGATATTGGATCTTTCAAGGTAGATCTTCCCTCTACCCAGCAAACAAAGCAATTCAAATCGCTTTTCATTTATTGTATTTGCTGTTTCCGCATTATCAAAATAGCTTAATGCTGCTTCTGATTCACCTTTTTCACTGTAAAGAGTAGCTAAACCGAGATAGGTCCACGGAATACCAACTGCATCACCACTACTTTTCCGGAGCAAAAGGCTTTCCTGGTAATAAACTGCAGCTTCGTCATACTTTTTACTTAAAACAAAATTCCGTGCGATCAGATTCAGTGATGAAGCAATTGCTTTTTTATCTTTTAATTGTTTACGGATCTCAAGTCCTTTACTTAGTGCTTCTATAGCCTGTGAATGATCATGTGTTCGTGAATAAATCTGGCCTAACACCGTATAACAATCCGCTTCATTATCTTTATTATCAAGCAGTTTACCGGTCTTTACTGCATTGTGAGCATGGTGTACTGCTTTTTCATACTGCCCGAATTGATCATAAATTCCTGCACAAATACTATGTGCTCTTGACACACCAAGGGGTTCATTTATTTTTTCAAAAGAAAAAAGTGTTTCCACCGCTTCTTTCAAAAAATCTGTTTCAGCCATCTTCCAGAAGTCAAGCTGAGCAATGGTAAGCCTTGCATAAGATAAATTAAGTTGATCCTGATTTTTAAATGCAGTTTTTTTCGCCTCTATCGCTAGTTGCATCGCTTTATCACGATCAGCATAACGAAGGTTCCAAGCCTGGCTATTTAATTCGCTGATCATAATTTTTTTGTGTATAATTTACCATAGCAATTAATGAGGCATAAAATTGAGAAATGAGGTCAATGATTCATTATAAGTGCTTGAAGGATATTTTTCTTTTAACATCATTGCAGTTTTTTTTACATTCTCAAAGTAACCAAGATTAAAATAGCTCATTGAAAGCATGAACAGCTGCAATGCTACCTTATCATCATCCAATTTAAAATGATCGATCAATTGTTTTCTTGTAAATGATTCTTCAGAATACTGATAATTTTCATGATAAATTTTTGCGTAATTTTCTAAAACTCCAACCATAGGATCGTTGTTCTTCAGATTTTTCAGATATCCGGTATGGTCATTCTCAATATTCTTCAGGTCTAAATTTATTTCTCGTATGGAGCGATCATAAACCGCCTTATTATCAGTAAAATCAGCCGATTTCTCTTTGAGAGTTTCAAACATTTTTTTTGCTTCTTCAACACTTTTTAATTTGGCAGTGTTCAATATCAGGCCTTCCCAAGCCTTCATCATAGTTTCATCGGCTGCTCCGGTTTTTAAATTATCGATATATCGTTTGCAAATAGTCAATAATAGGTCTGGCCTGTTGTATTTTTCGTTACTGAAAAGCCATTTGATTATTTTCTCCGACTCTTCTTTTGTTCCTTTATTAGCAATCCTTTCCAGCTCATCTATTTTTTCCTTGTTCTCAGTCGCTTTCGTTTTATGATCCTCCAATTTGTTTTCTAAACTCAAAACTCTTTCCTCATCATCAGTACCTGCAAACAATTTTTTACAAGTGGATACAATTTCTTCCATCAATTGAAGATCATTAAAATAAATTGCTACATCAAAAAACTCTGTAACCTCACTGAATTTGGAACTTTCAGTCCATGCAACAAACATTTCTTTAGAAACATTCAGTACCTGTGATTTATATAATTGTTTATAGAATGTATATTCTTTTTCACTTACAAATTGAAGATTTGATTTCCATCTCAGTCGGTTTAAGTAGTTGAGATAAGCATCCAATGTTTCTGCACCCAACTTATTTTCTAATCCTTTTTTACCGTTTTCAAACTGTTCAATCTCTTTTATAGCTTGCTCCAGATATAATTTAATACCTGAATAATAAACACTGGTTGGATAAGCTGTAATAAAGGTTTTCGATGCCTCGATAACTTCTCCCCTCTTTTTTAATGAATTTAGTGCAATACAATCATAATACTGCATCATCTCACCAACTGTTAACGAAGAAACCTCTCCATACATTTTTTTTAATGGGTTCACTCCTATTTTTCGGAGTGAATTATTAAAAGACAGCATTTGATCATATTTAAAAGAACTTAATAAGGTGGTCCAAACACTCGAGATCTGCGCTCCAAATTTTTCACTTGTTGTATCCAGACTATTAATTGTATTTTTCAGTTCTGCTGCAATCAATTGTTCACGCTGCTCTTCCACTCTTTTTAACCATTCTTTCAGATCCTCCAGTTTATTTTTTGCAAAACTAAATTTTGGATAGATCTTAATAGTTTTTTCAAGAAGCACCTCTGCATCTGCACTCATCCCCTGGTCCTGAAGATCAATAGCATTGGAGTAGTTGACCACTGCTGAAAGGTCAACTGTTTCATTTGTTTTATACAATCCGCTCAAATTAGGACTGTAAGCCACATTGAGATTTTTTGAAAGTAAATTGGCAAGTTGTTGATGAAGTGAAAAAAAATTATTTTTAGCACCTGTTACCTGCTCTGCGGATATAATACCACCAGTTTCAACATCTATCAAACGTGCATCTATTCGAATGGTATTATCTAAAAGATAAAAAGAGCCTGTGAGAATATTTTGTGCTCCAAGCCCTTTTCCCAACTTTTGTGCGGTAGCCGGATCAAAATATTTTGATTGCTCCAGCTTAATTTCTCCTATCAATTTTTCTAATTTATCCCGCTCTACTATGGTAACACCTTTTACTTTCGACAAGTCTGTAATAAGCATATCTGCAATACCTTTCGACAATGCATTGTATTTAGCATCTCCACTGGAATTATCAAAATAAGAAATGGCGATTGTTTTAGCATTGGTAGTTAATGCAAAAGCAAACAACAGAATAAAATTGAACCATTTTTTCATTTATATTTCTTTGCTAACCTTATGAAATGCTTGTTGTGCAGGAAAAAAATCCGGATTTGTTTTAAGTATTTTTTTAAAAATTTCAATTGCTTTGCTTGTTTCTCCTTTGTCCATTAAATCAAGCCCATCCGAAAAAAGCAATGAAGTTTCATAACTAAGTGCGGTTGTTTTAACTTCACCTTTGTTCCCAACCTCCATATCCACATTCAATCCCCCTGCTATTTTCAAAACCAGTTGCTTTTCAAGGTCGAAAAAAGTGGTTGTAGCACCATCAACTCCATCACTTTTAATGATTTTTCCTGTTTCTACATCAATAATACGGGCATCTACTCTCAAACTGCCAACAATTTCAAAAAATGAACCGGTCAAAATATATTGTACCCCCAGCAATTTCCCAACTTTGCTTGCTGTTGAGGCATCAAACGCTTTTGTATTGTTTAGCTTTTGCTCTTTTAATAATTCTTCTAACCGTGCCCTTTCTATCACATTCAGCATTTTTATTTTTGACAGATCTGAAATAAGCATATCTGCTAAACCTTTTCGCAAGCGGGAAAGCTCCTTATTATCTGAACCATTATCAAAATAAATAACTGCGATCCTCTTCGCATTCGGATTAGGAGTTATTTCATTTAGCTTGGTTACAACGTCATTTTCTCGTTTAACAATGCCGGGTGTTGCTTTGATATTGGGCACATCCGGAACCATCGGAATAGTAGGACTTGATTTAAAAATAAAATAAACAATAATTCCAGTTATTACAACTATAGCAGCAATGATGCTCAAAAGAATAGTAGAAGATTTTTTAGAAACAACCTCCTTCTTTCCCTTTGCAATTCCCTCTGTTGATGCTTCTGAATAATTTTGAACAGGACTGATCAACTCATTCGGAACATTGCCTCTCAGGTATTCAAGAAAAAACCAATTAGTAAGGCTCGCTAATGCAGTTTGACAGGGAGCTATCCATTCACGGGTGGTTTCCGACAGATCATCCTGTGCATGTGCAGCATAATTGCCGTATGTTTGAATGGTTCCAATCAGAATTCCCATTCGGTCCGGGATTATTTTTTTTGTTAATAATTCCCGTCCATAATCATTTAACATCATCTTCGCCTTTGGTTCACCGATCTCCTTGATATAAATAAACCTGCACATGGCTTCAGTGGTCCTTCTTGCATTTTGCAGAAAAGTATCGGGATCCTGATCAGCATAACCAAATGATTTAACAAGCATTCGGCTCAGGTGTGTCACCTTTTCTTCTAAACTTTCAATTCGATGGTCTTCGTTGCTGTCCGACATAGTGATAGGAATGGGAACCAAATATACTATTTTAAACAATTTGATAATTTGAAAATGTGCGAATTTGAAAATGAAAATTAAACTATCAAATTGACACATTTCCAAATTTTCAAATTAATATTTGTAGCTTTGTCTTCCGAAAAAATAAAATAGAGAAATGGTGATTTGTTAATTTAGAGATTTATTTAATTTTTGATTCTCTAAATCTCTATCTCACTAACTAAAAAATTCTTTTATATGGCGAACAAAAAAATTGAAAACTTGTTGGGTGCAAATGCTGATAATCTATTGAATCACACTTGCAAAACCATTTCAAAGGATCTTATTCATCAACCCGGTGGTGATTTTGTTGATCGCATTTTTACAAATACCAACCGCTCTCCTCAGGTTTTACGAAGCTTGAACCAATTATACAATTCGGGTCGCTTGGCTGGCACCGGTTATATGAGCATTTTACCTGTTGATCAGGGAATTGAACATAGTGCAGGTGCTTCATTTGCTCCTAATCCTGTTTATTTTGATTCCGAAAATATCGTGAAATTAGCGATTGAAGGTGGTTGTAATGCAGTAGCATCTACTTTTGGGGTACTAGGCTCAGTAGCCAGAAAATATGCTCACAAAATTCCTTTTATTGTAAAAATAAACCACAACGAATTTTTAACCTATCCTAATAAGTTTGACCAGATCATGTTTGGCTCTGTTGAAGAAGCGTGGGATATGGGTGCTGTTGCTGTTGGTGCTACTATTTATTACGGTTCACCTGAATCATCTCGTCAGATCGTTGAAGTAGCACAAGCATTTGAACGTGCCCATGCTTTGGGTATGGCTACTGTATTATGGTGTTATACACGTAACAATGGTTTCAAAAAAGATGGTGTGGATTATAGCACTGCTGCCGATCTTTCTTCTCAGGCAAATCATCTTGGAGTTACTATTCAAGCGGATATTATCAAACAAAAAATGTCTGATAAAAATGGT
>JAHEYA010000185.1 GCA_023251855.1 Bacteroidota bacterium | reverse complement strand
TTTTCTTTATCGTATATTTTTTGAAAAACATCTTTCAAAGGCACGTCATCAGCAGAAGAATAAATTTTTACATCTTCTAATGTGCTTACTTTGTGGGTGGCATAAATAGGTAACCTTTTTTTATCGGCAAGGGCTTCAACTACCAACCCGTTTTTTATTTGAGCAACCACCTTATGAAGTCCGCCCATACCTGCAACTGAAATAATTCCGCTTAAATCCATGTTTATATTAATTTGAAAATTTGAAAATGTGCTAATTTGAAAATTAAAAATGAAATTTCACTCTTAATTCTGCAAATGTAATAAAAGTATTAAGTAGTAAGTATCAAGTATTAAGAAAAGTAATAATAGTGTCAAGTATAAGGTATCAAGAAGATGCGCGATAAATGATATATTTTATTTAGTAATTATTAATTTTTGTATTTGTTTTTTATCGCCTGTTTTTAATTGATAATAATATAATCCACTGTTAAGTGATGATACATCAACAACAAAACGATGAGTGCCGGCTTGTAATTTTTCGGATGAAATAATTTTTATTTCTTCGCCAAGGATATTCACGATTTTTAATTCAATCAGTGTTGCTTCTGTTATCGCAAAGTCAATAACAGATTCACTGTTAGTAGGGTTTGGATAAATATGCATTCCACCAATAATATCCTCACTTTTTACAATACCGGTGGTGCTATTATTTATTACATTATATTTTGTTTGTGCATTTACTGCGCTTGTTTGAAGGTCGGTTAAGCTATCTCCGGCAATTAATGCAAATGCTACTTTAACAGAATCGCCAACAGCAATTGTATAAGGTCCTGTGCTTACAATATCAATTACATCAGTTCCTGCACCTGCTATTCCTGCGTTTGCACGATTAGTAGAAAGTGTAGTATATTTTTCGGCTTTATCAAAACCACCGGTAAACAAGTCTACTCCACCAACACCACCGGAAGTATTATCAATAGCATAATGCACCACAGGGGCAGTAGAAGTTAGTAGTTTGATTCCTGTATATTTTCCATTTGCACCTGAATAATAAGCATATCCCATACTATTGCCTGCATCAAAAGAGGCCCGGTTAGAGCCAAATGTTGTTGCATTAATATCCCAATCGGCAAAAATACCTGCATAGAAATTAGCTAATGACGTAGTTCCTTTATTTGAAATTACATATTGAACAATTACAAATTTTCTGTTTCCAACAGTGCTCCATGCAAATGCTTTGTGATGTATGGTTACCGGTAATGGGGTTGTTGCATTAACATCTTTAAATGTACCATCTACATCAAATTCTGAAAAAACCGCAGGTAGTACGTTATGTGCAGCAACTACGGATTGAAAATCGGCATCTGTTCCGGCAGCACCTCTTACTGCATCCGAAACTTTAGTACTGCTTACACCCACCATTAAGCCCGATTCATAGAGGAGAGTACCGGCATTCATATAATTAAACCCTAAACCACCAAGTTGTCCATCCTGGCTATAACCAATTCTACCGGCACTGCTTATTGTTGTTGCAACATCATTAACGGTGATGTTGATATAATCAACGTTTACAGTTACATTAAAAAATTCGTAAGCGGTATAAGAGGTTGCAGGATCGGAATACGTAAGTTTAAACAACACCACTTGATTTGCAGGAGCAGTAGAAAGTATTTTTATAGTGTAAGGATCAGTATTATTATTTACCACAGCCAAAGTATTTACAGCACCCAGTGTTGTAGAGCCATCCAGAATAGATACATAAGGAGAGGTGGTTGAAAGTGTAGCCGTTAAATTTGTAGTAGGGCCTAAATAATTTGTGTAATTATCTTTTATCCGAAGGGTATCACCGATCACAAAAGCATCGTCATTATTATCTGTGATCACCCTTTGTGTCATCACAACCGACGGTGAAGTAGCATTAGTAAGTGCTTTGTACAAGTTAATGCGACCATTGCCTAATTTGTTTGCATAGCTCGGACTCATCAACGGATAAATATTATCACAAGTAACTTTTAAACGTTGGCCCACTTGCAATCCGGTATAAGAAGGATAAAAAGATTTTACAATAGCAGCTGCACCTGCAACACAGGGTGATGACATAGAAGTGCCTGTTTGCATGGAATACGTATTGGTAGGGTAGGTTGAATTAATGTTTTCGCCAGGGGCACAAACATCAACAGAGTAATTGTAGTTGGAAGATGCAGAACGTCTGTCATCACTTTTTGTATTGGCAACACTGATAACATAATTATAGGAAGCAGGAAAAAATGCTTCATCCAACCCATCATTTCCGGCAGCAGCAACAACTAAACAATTTTTATTTATTGTTGCATAAGTAACTACATCCTGCCCTGTTTGGCCACCGGTTGCACCACCCCAAGAACAATTGATAACAGCACAACCATGGTCGGCAGCATAGGTAATACCTTCATAAGATTTAGTAAGTATTCCTGCGGCATCAGTAATTTTAACGGGTAAAAATTTACAATGAAAACCAATACCGGCAACGCCAATCCCATTATCTGTAGATGCTGCAGCAATGCCAGATGTATGAACCCCATGTTGGCTGGAGTTGTAAGTAGGGTCATTGTCATTTTCTCCCAAATCCCATCCCGAAAAATTATCAATAAAACCATCAGTATCATTATCTACTCCATCAGGCAGGTCGGCATAGTTGTGTTTTACATTGTTTTTCAAATCAGAATGTGTAGGCTCTGTTCCGGTATCAGTTATCCCAATAACAATATTGGTATCACCACGTGCTGTTGTAGTATTTACGCCCCATGCAGCTTCAGCCTGAATATTTGTAATAGCATATTGAGTTGATAAATTAGGGTCGTTAGGTGTATAACACAAATGCGGAATGTAGTGTGGTTCGCAGTATTCAAACAATTGCAAAGCAGCAAATTTTGATATTACTTTTTCTAGTGTAACATCCGATGTATAATTAAATTCATAAATCAATGTAAGGTCGGCCAAGTGCTCACCTCTTTCATTTACGGCTTTTTCGGGAGCTTTTGTGTTGGGGAATTTTCGAGTTAAATTTTTTCCTCCAATGTTGGAATACAATGTTTTAAAAAGTGGAATCTCTATTTTATCAGCTGAGCATACTGAACGAAATTTGGATGCTACTTTTACGATTACCGTTTTTTCAATATAGTCGCCAGGTTTAATTCCGGCAGGCATTACAAAATGTGTTCCTGTTGATTTAGAGCCTTGTGCAATTAATCCGGATGTGCTGATAATAGCAGCTATAATGAATGCAAATGACTTTTTAAATTTTATCATTTTGAATGATTTTAATTTTTATTAATCTGCAATTTACGGATATTTTTTACAAAAAGAAAATTCGGAAAGAAAGCATTTTAAATATTTTCCCTTTATCATAGCCGTTTATTTATTGAATATGGTATGTAGTTAATGAAAGAGTGTCAGTATGGTTAATGAATCTTATAATACCAATTGAAGGTGCAAAAAATGTTTTAAGTGTATCATAAGTACCGTTAACGTTTGCGCTTGCGCTCTTAAAATAGATAACATTACGATATTTTACATTGGAAACTATTATACTATCATAAAACACCTCAGGAATGTGGGTTCCTTTTGGCCGAGTGTCATAATTACCATTCATTGTTGCCGAACATAAAAAAGAAATATAATTTACATAGGTGCATCCGTCAGTATTATATACTCCGGGAAGAGAAGTTGTACCCGTTAACATAAATTGACTGTTTACTGTGATTTCTCTATAAGGGTAATCACAACAACCTACTTGTGATTCTCTTTTTATTACTTCTTTAAAATTAGTAATGTAAACACTATCTGTTTTCGTAAAATCCTGATTTTTGTATTTCCACCAATTACCGTTTTTATACATACCAAAATAATTTTCCATTTGAGGCAGATAGCCATAATGGGTTAATTTACTATCCGAGCATTTATGGCAGGCCGGAAAAAGTATTATTGAAATTACTAGTATGATTATTAAATTTTTCATAGCTAAAATAATATTGAATTAAAGAATAAATCTTTTTTATCTAAGAGTCTTGTTAAACCACGTACGAGCTAAGCTGAAGTGCTGGGCTTTGAAGGGTTGGGGCTTAGGTTGTTTATAAAAGTTTTTTTGACATAAAACAAATGTAAGAAATGTAAGCACAGCTTACAAATGCCAAAACAACCTAAGCCCTATCATACAATAAAATCAGCCGGTCAGCTTTAGGTGCACAACCGAAATGGTTTGCATTTATTGTCCATTTGTTTATCTTTGTAACATAGATTAAACATAATGAATCCAGTAACAAATAAAAAGGAGCTAATAGACTCTCTTCTTCTGCATCAAGATGATATAAAATTTTTTGGTGTTAAAAAGTTGGGAATTTTTGGGTCTTTTGTAAAGGACAAAGCTCAAGAAAATAGCGATGTAGATTTTTATGTAGAATTTTTTGAAGGAAAAAAAAACTTTGATACTTTCATGGAGTTAGTTGATTTACTAGAAAGTATAACCGGACGAAATATAGAATTGATAACACCACAATCCTTGAGCAAATACATTGGGCCTTATATTTTAAAAGAAGTAGAATATGTTAACCTCGCTGCCTGATTTTTTAAAACATATTAGACGAGTGTAACTATATACTTATTGTAAGTGAGGGTAAAAGCCGTGAGGAATTGTTGGATGATGAAACTTACAAACGAGCTATAATTCGCAGTATTGAAGTAATTGGGGAAGCAGTCAAAAAATTAGATGACGATTTTAGAAATAAGTATCCTCACATAGAGTGGAAAAAAATGGCTCGTACGCGTGATAAAATGATACACCATTATTTCGGTATAGATTACGATATTGTGTGGGAAATAGTAACTGAGAAAATACGCCCCCTAAAAGAATATATAGAGGAAATAACCCTTGAACTCCGCAGCAAAGAATAAATTTCAAACCTCATTCACCCCCAAAAGTAAATTTTTATACTGCTCTAAGCATCACTCCCTTGATGCTTAAGTCCTAGCGAAACATTATTTTTTAATGTTATTTTTTTTAACTAAACTTGTAATATGGATTTTTGCAGGTGCTATATAAAACAGTTGATTGGAGTTGTTTCAACAATTTTAGTGTTTTCTTTTTCCTTTTTCCATTGTTTTGTTTCGCTTGCTCAGAGCCCCTGCGACCCAAGCACTCCTCTTTTTAATATTAATTTAACGGGTAATCCATACGGAACGTGGGTTTCGCCTGGTTTTCCAAGAAACGGAAATTGCTGCGGAACCTCATCCCCTGATAGGTGTGCCGAATTTATAATTACTCTTGACCCTTCGGCTGTAGCCATTAACTTTCAGATACTTTCCGGTGCTGTTCCATCGGGTGCCATGTTTTACCAGATCGGTTGTGGTACCCCAACACCTGTTGGAACCCCGATATGCCTCAATGGCCCGGGTCCCTACATATTAACATTTTGCAAGCCCGGAAATAATCCGAATACCTACGGGATCACTTCAATTGGCAAACCGAACGTATCAGGTGATACAATTGGTTTCGGCTGCTCCGGCACATTGTATGCAACTGGTTTCCTTGCTAATTCTTCCCTACACTGGAATTCCATTTATCCCGGTGCTACTGGGGCATATAATTCTTATTTAAGCTGC
>JAHEYA010000184.1 GCA_023251855.1 Bacteroidota bacterium | reverse complement strand
ATAAAATCAGGTATAGTAAGAGAAGCATCTCCTTTTATTAGTTCGATTTTATTGAACTGATTTAAAAATCGGTTATTATTATACTCTTCTATTGAATCTTTAATATAATCGAAAGAGCTTTCTTTACCTGAAAAGCCACCACTATGCAAATGCTGATTATCGTGTGTTCCTTTATCATTTTCATGAATGTTTGGAAATCCATCAAATGTATCAAAACCGTAAATTCTTCTATTAAGCGCCATTGGCTCCAATCCGGCAGATAGTTTTGCCCATGCCATCAAACCACCTCCATGATGCACACCACATTCAACAATTGATCCTTTTATGGATACAATTTGCTTAAACAATTCATAACGTGCAACAAAACGTGTAAGAGCTTGCCTTTTAACATACAACTCAAAGTTGTCAAGTTTTATCTCAGGAGTTGTTTGGTGTTTTTCAAAAATATTTTTCATCCGCTTGTCTTAAAAATAAATCTATATTAGTTTATCATTGATTTTTATAAAATGAAATCCTGCCTTTGCCGCAAATCGTTCATCCGTGTCTCGATCCCCAATAAATACAACATTTTTTTTTATTTTATTATTCCTCAAAATCGGAATCATCTCTATTGATTTTAAATTGGGTTTCTCATAATTTTTGCCAAAATCACCTGAAATCACAATGTTTTTTTTGTCAACATATTTTTCAAGTTTCAATGCTTTTACCTTATTCCATTGTAAAACAGACGACCCATTTGAAACTATAAATAAGTTGTACTCTTTTTTTAGTTCTTTTAAAATAATTTTTTTTCGATTTGTGAGTGTTAATTTAGGTTTAAAATTCCTAAAAATACTCAATGCTACCTCAATATATTTTTTGTGTAACCCCTCTTTTATCTTAAATGTTTCTAACGTTTCCTTAAAAATGAATGGATAGGAACTCCCCTTTTCCAACCATCTTAACAACATAAACTGAAAAATTTCTTCCTCATTATTTTTTTGGGAAAATGTTTTTGCAATTTTATGGTATACCTGATAAATAAAATCAAACTCATCATATAGCGTCCCATCCATATCAAATCCCACTGTTGTTATATCTTTCCAGGGAATATCAGGAAACAAAGATTTCATCATAAGAGCGAAACATTTTTAAACCAAATTTAACTGGTTTTACTTTTATTGCTTTTTTCTCAATTGTATTTTTCACAATTAAATTGATCCAATTTTCAGAAGCGGTAAACCCCAATGCCATACCTCCTGCAACCCTCGGATTAATTTCTGTAAATTTAATTTCACCTGATTTATTCACAAAACATTGAATATTGATTGGTCCAATAAAATTTGCTGCCTTACATATTTTTTTAACCCATTTACTGATTTCCGGCTCATTTACTGTAATTCCATTCGTTGATTTACCATCCTTAACCTGCAATCTTTTACGAGGAATAATGTAAACAGGCAAATGATTAAAATCGCAAAAAACATCAATTGTATATTCTTCTCCGGTAAGTAATTCCTGAGAAATAATTCCATTCATTGAAATTTTTTTATCAGGATGATTAATAAGAATTCCTTTCCCTCCTCTTCCTAAACGAGGCTTTAACAAAGGGTATTCATATTTTAAACTTGTTGCCGGAGTTGGAATTCCATTGTTTTTAAAAAAATTATAGGTATTCCATTTATCCTGACAAATTTTCAAACTCTCTGCATCAGAAATAATTATATGAATATTTTTTTTCGCAAAGTAATCCTTCCGTTCAGCCCAGTCCAACAGTGTTTCATCAAAAGAAGGTATCACAACATTAATTTTTTTCTTTACAATTAAAGATTCCATTTTTTTCCAAAGGTTCGAATCCGTACACTTTGGCATTAAGATAAAATCATCGGCTGTATGAAAACCGGCACACTCAGCAATATCAGAAGCAACAACCAACTGCTTTGCCTCCTTAACCGCTTTTATAAGGTAAGATGAAGTTAAGCTACCAGAGGCCTCTAAAAGAATTTTATAATTCATATCAGCCAAATTATATTTTTTGTAAGACTAAATGAAATCTTGAAATAAATTGATTATTAGTAATGCTTTCGCGCTTTATCAATATCATTTCTGTTATATTAAAATGTTTTGAAAAAAAATCTTTAACCGAATCAACATTGAAATACAATTGAATAGTATCCTTTTCATGTTCTGATTTCACAATCTCTTCACCATGAAAATCAGGAGAGTGGGTACTATCATTACCTGAAACCACATCACAATAAAAGTAACCACCCGTTTTTAAAACTCTTGCAGTTTCAATAATTGAATTACGCGAATTACTTTCCGACATACTATCTAGAACACCATGACTTACAACAAAATCAAAGAAATTATTTTGAAAAGGCATTTTGGTGATATCACTTTGAACGATTTTAGTTTTAGGATTTTTTATTCCTGCTTTTTTTGCCCAATCAATTGCAAATTTTATTGCTGAATCCGATAAATCAACACCGTAAGCATCAACCTGCATTTCATTCGAAAATATCACATGTCGACCTATTCCACAGCCCAAATCAAGCACCTTAGGCAATTCTTCTGTATTGGAATGTTTTTTCTGAAATGTGGTGAGTCCGGTTCTTTTGCTGATATACTTTGCAAAAAAACGAATGACCTCTTCATGAGGATAAAAAACAAAATTGTCTTTTTTATTATACGCTTCTTCCCACTTATCCTTTTGATTATTCATTTAAACTATTCTTTATTAATGAAATTCTTAGTTACCCTTTTTCCCACTTAGATTGCTTCGTTCCTCGCAATGACGTTTGAATAGAGCGTCATTGCGAGGAACGAAGCAATCTCCACTCTTGTTGAATACCTTATGATTCCAAATCATCCCATTTTAATTTATAATCCGCAGTAAAATTTGATTTTAATTTTTTTCCGATTACCTGCTCCAAAAGGTCAGATGGAATACCATCTCCGGGACGTTTAATAATCAAATCATCTTCAGTTAACAAATGGCTTTTCGGTCTGTCGTCAATAAGATGAACACTTTTACGTGCAATTACAATATTTTTTGATTCTGATGGGGATGGTCTTTTAATGCCGTCTCCCATTGCTTTTTCGATGTTACGAATTGCAACAACCATCATCTTTAATTCTTCAGGTTCCAATGAAGCTTTGTGATCCGGTCCCTCCATATTTTTATCAAGTGTAAAATGTTTTTCGATGATTGTAGCACCCAAAGCAACTGCTGCAACTGCTATTTCAATTCCTAAGGTATGATCTGAGTAGCCGGTTTCTAATTTAAACGCATCACGAATTGTCAACATTGCTGTTAGATTTACATCCTGCATGGGTGTAGGATATTCAGTGTTACAATGCAATACAGCAATGTTTTCTCTTTGAGTACCTGCCTTTGTTAATATATTTATTGCGGTTTCTATTTCACCGAGATAACACATTCCGGTAGATAAAATAATTCGTTTATTTAGTTTTCCTAATTTTTTTAAATAGGGAATATTTGTAACTTCTCCGGAAGGAATTTTTATTTCTTTTAATCCTAATTCATGCAAGGTATCTATACTTGTTAGATCAAAAGGTGTTGAGAGAAATTCAATTCCTGCTTTTTTAGAATAGGCAATCATTTCTTTATGAGCATTCACATCCAGATAAAGTTTTCGAACCATATCCAATTGTGATTCTTGCTTACCGGTTGTTACCAGCTGATAATCTGCTTTTACAGCATGTTTACTAATTACAAGCTCAGGTATAAATGTTTGAAATTTAACTGCATCAGCGCCAGCAGCTTTAGCTACATCAATTAACTTTTTTGCGTTTTCTAAACTTCCATTGTGATTAACACCTGCTTCAGCAATAATATAAACTTTCTTCATTTTTTTATTTTCCATTTGTATTAACGAAACTAATTAAAAATCATAAATTTATTGTTCACCCTTATCTCTATTTTCACGCAAAGTTCGCAAAGTATGTCGCAAAGAAACGCAAAGGATTATAAATTATTTACTATCCTATGGATACCATCTTTCAATTTAATGGTATTGAAATTAATCAATAGTCCAAGCTTACAACCACTTAATCGTAAATAGGTCAGAGTTTGCGCAAAGTGAACAGGAGCAACTGTTTCTATTGATTTTATTTCAATTATAACTTTATTTTCTACCCTGAGATCAAGACGGTAACCGCAATCCATTTTTATTTTTTTGTAAATTAAAGGCATTGGTATTTGTTGTTCTACAAACAATCCGCTTTCTCTTAGCTCGTAAGCTAAAGGATTTTCATATGCCGATTCCAACAAACCCGCTCCCAACTCCCTATGCAACTCAATCGCAGCTCCTATTATTTTATACGATATTTCATTTTCTGTCATTAAACTTATGCGTTCTTTGCGCTGTTTTTCTTTGCGCCCTTTGCGTGATTTTTTTTATTTTTTCGATTTCTTATTTAGCTTTTCCATTACGGTATCCCAGTCTTCAAAGTTGATGGCTCTATCATCTATCCACACATCACCGATAGGTTTACCAAGAACTAACTGATGATATTTAACACCATTTTTTTTTAACCATGCTGTTGTCATCTCAAATTCCATCCATGTTCGAGCAGAATAAATGATAATCGTATGTCCTTTATCATACAATCCATTTATACTTTTTACAGCACCTTTTTTGGGTTTTGCCAAACTGCGACTGTACGTTTTTTCTTCGGTACAGATAGTACCATCCAGATCAATTATTAATTGCATGATAAAAAAATTCTCTAAATGCTCTTGTCATTATTAAGTTTTCTTCCCAATTATTTATTTCCTGTAAGGGTTGGTTCAGGTATTCATTTAACATCATCAGTGTTGAATCAGCGCCAGCTTTAATGGATGTGACAACACCACCACCCAAGCGTGGATTTATTTCCATGATGAATAATTTATTTGTGGCCTTTTCACGAAGAAACTGCAACGTAATAGGACCCTCAAAATTTAGTAATGATATAATCTGTTTTGATAAATTAATTATTTCCTCATCCTTAGCTGTAATAGATTTTGTGGCTTCTCCGGAAAAAACTTCCATTCGTTTGCGAGGAACTACTGATAGTGGTTTCCCTCCTTTAGTAACATATACATCAACAGTGTACTCATCTGCAATAAGATATTTCTGAATCAGAAAATCATTCTCATTATAATTGGATTTAAAATTTTCAAAATCATTAGTTGAGTTAATAATAATTAAGCCTTTTGAAGCCGAACCATTTCGAGGTTTGGCGATAAGCGGAAGTTCTCCATCATTACCTGGTACTAATATTCCATGTTGCTTAAACCATTCATTCGCTTTCACCTTATCAAACATAGTATCGCATACAACTTCACTGGAAACAGGAATAAAAATATTTTTTAATTCATTTTTCAAACGTGCAGCAACTACTGTTGCTCCATCAACAAAAGGCAAAACAATATGTATATTATTCTTTTGAATAGTTTCAGTCAAATGTTTTAATAGTTCTTTATTGTTCCATCGCAAACCTATAATAACCTTACCAATCGAAGCAATCGGAACGTATTGATCCAACTCATAAGAAAAAATGTTTACATCTTTATTTAATTTTTTTCCTGCTTCAATAAAATACTCTGCCATGGAAACCCGCTTTGCTCCACCC
>JAHEYA010000016.1 GCA_023251855.1 Bacteroidota bacterium | reverse complement strand
TCCGGGTTGTAGCGGTTTAAAGGTGTTTGGAACAACAATGTTGTTGATGATGATATTTACTTGTGCACCATCAGGTTCACCATTTTCATTAATAAAATATAATCCATCACCATTATTAAGCAGCTCGGAATTTTCAATCAGATAACCGTTTGCTTTAATCTATATAAGCTTTCCAATCAATTGGCCTTGTGATTTCGGACTATCCCATGAACCAATTTTTTCTGTCCGTTTGTTTACAAAATAATCAGTATAGCCTCTATTAAAGCTTCTATCCATCTCAGCTTCGAAATTATAGTGGGTTCTTCCGGAAGATGCTTTTTGATAGGTATCATTATTTTCTAAAAAGGCATCTAATTTTTTTCTTAAAAAGGAGGTATTGTTTTTAACGTATACCATATCCTTTAATCTACCTTCTATTTTAAAAGAAGTAATGCCTGCTTCAATCAAATTAGGCAATTGATCACTTAAATCTAAATCCTTAATGGATAATAAATGACTGTTTGCTATTAACGTTTTTCCTGTTCCATCAATCAGATTATAGGGCAGACGGCAGTTTTGGGCACAAGAGCCTCTGTTAGCACTACGTTCTCCATTTGCAATACTCATGTAACAATTACCACTAAAAGAAACACAAAGAGCACCGGAAACAAAAAATTCCAATTCAACATCTGTTGCGTTACGAATATCTTTGATCTGATCTAAATTTAATTCTCTGGCCAAAACAACACGTTTCATCCCGGCATCTTTAAGAAATTTTACATGTTTAGGATCTCGGTTATTCGCCTGAGTACTTGCATGAATAACAATTGGAGGCAAATCCATTTCCATAATTGCCATATCCTGAACAATCAGTGCATCTACTCCAATATCATATAATTGATGGATTAATTTTTTACAATCTGCAAGCTCCTCATCATACAAAATGGTATTAACTACTACAAAAACTTGTGCCTTAAATAAGTGAGCATATTTTACCAATTCCTCAATATCTTCAAGAGAGTTAGTGGCATTTGAGCGTGCCCCAAACTGTGGTGCCCCTATATATACAGCATCAGCACCGGCATTGATTGCGCCAATACCCTGAACCAAATTTTTGGCAGGTGATAGAATTTCGATTTTCTTTTTCATCCGAAGATGCGAAGTTCGTACATTTCTTTGAATGAGCACTAAAAATAGTAATTGGAAGGTTTTTATTGATATTAAAATGCTTATTAAGACACAGATTCATTCAGAGATGAATTATTATTTAACATCAAGTCAATTATGGTAACCACCAAAATGTGATTGTGCTAAATGGTTTTAAAACACTTTATTAAACAATTACTTCTACTTTTGTTGACTCAACTAAATAGGGATTCAATTCTGAATTATCAAAAACTTTAATTTTTAAATATATGTCGATTAGCAAAGAACTTGAACAACGAAATCAGGATTTATGTGAATTATGTAATGTAGAAACTGCAACTGTTGCCTATACTGTAAGTCCTAAAAATGATGATTTAATCGAAAATCAAGTTGCAATATGTGACACTTGTAAACAATCAATGGAGGGTGAAGATTTTGGTTTTCACTGGCGTTGTTTGGAAGGAAGCATTTGGAGTGCAGAGCCAAGTGTTCAAGCGTTGAGTTATCGGATTTTGACTAAATACAAAGCAGAAGATTGGGCAAATAATTTAATCAATTCTGTTGATTTGGATGAAAACACAATACAATGGGCTCTAAGTGCTTTTGAAATTCCGGATGTTCATAAGGATGCTTTTGGAAATACGCTTGAATCTGGCGATAACGTAGTTCTTACTCAAGCACTTAATGTAAAAGGAACAAATTTTACGGCCTCAAAAGGGACTGTTGTAAAAAAAATAAAATTGGTAGCTGATAATCACGAACAAATAGAGGGTAAAATCAATGATCAAACAATTGTGATTCTCACCAAGTTTGTCAAGAAAAATTAATTTATTTTTAATATTGAAATGATTTCATTCATAGCTAAAGTAAAACCCGGAGTTTTTAAAGATGAGATCATATTAGATTCAGAAGGAGATATAACAATTAAAATAAAGGAAAAACCAATTGAAGGAGCTGCAAATGCGTATTTGATACGATTTTTAGCAAAAAAATTTAATCTTAGCAAAAGTGATGTTATTCTGGAAAAAGGCTTGAACAGCAGGTTTAAAAAAATACTTTTAAATATTAATCAAACAGAGTTTGAAAAAATAATAACTAAATACAAAAAAATAAAACGAGAGCCTTAGCAAAACTCATGATAAAACGAAGCCCTACTTCGCACCATTAATCTTATCAGATTCGAGGAGCTTCGAGAGTGAAACTCGCCTATGTAGTCTACGGTGGACGCAGTCCACTGTAGACCGAAGAAGGTTTAGCGCAAACGTAATTCTTCAAATTAAAAGAAAAGCCCTCCTACGCTAAAGCTTCGGAGGGTGAAGGTGGAGTCGGAGGGATTCGAACCCTCGTCCAAACAAGGAATTAATAAGCTTTCTACATGCGTAGACCTTATTTGATTTTCGAAATGCAGCCGGTATAAGTCAAACCAACTACATCCTTATTCCTTTAAGTTTTGCTCGGTCATCAGGACACTGACCAAACTATCTCAACATTTTCGATACCTCACCAAAACGCAGTAGAGAAGAGCTTCTTGGGAAGTAGTAAGCGCTTAATTATTAAAATTAAGCAGCTAACGCGTAATTGTTTTCGCCAGTTAGACGAGTGAGAGTTGATATTAACGAGCCATATTCACAACGCTCGGCATGCTTACCTAAAAATCGCACCTGCTGTCAAAACCGTACGACCCCATTGTTTTAATAAAAAAATTATTGTTACAAAGGTAGCGATAAAATCTATTATTTTAGCGTTTTTAAAAGAAAGCATGAAGGACATACTAAAAAAAATTTGGTCATACACCTGGAAAATTGCAATCTGGTTTTTTATTATCAGTATTGGTTCTGTCCTCTTTTTTCGCTGGGTGCCAATACCTATAACGCCTCTCTCACTGATACGTTGCGTTGAACAGAAGGTGGATGGTAAACAAATGAAACTCAAAAAAAATTGGGTACCTTTAAAAGAAATCTCTAATAACCTGCAATTAGCTGTTGTTTGCTCCGAAGATCAGAATTTTATTAATCACCGAGGTTTCGATTTCGAAGCAATTAATAAAGCATTGAAGTACAATAAAAAGCATAAAAAACAACGTGGAGCAAGTACAATAAGTCAGCAAACAGCAAAAAATGTTTTTTTATGGCCCGGCCACAGCTGGATAAGAAAAGGTGTTGAAGTGTATTTTGTTTTTTTGATAGAAACCTTCTGGAGCAAGGAGCGGATCATGGAAGTTTATTTAAATGTAATTGAAATGGGGGATGGCATCTATGGTGCACAAGCAGCCTCAAAAACATTTTTTAATAAAGATGCAAAAAATTTAACTAAAAGTGAAGCTTCACTAATAGCTGCTGTTTTACCAAATCCAATAAAATTTTCAGCCGCTAAACCTAGTCCTTACGTGCACGTTCGCGAAGCCTGGATATTAAATCAAATGGCAAATTGGGGCGGGGAATTAAGTTATGAAGAGGAAGAGGAGGAGTAAAATTCTCATATCTAATATCTCACATCTCAAATCTAATACAGAACTCTACACCTCGGTAACAGCGCTTTCAAAATATCAATATCATTCTCTTTAAAAGTATTTCCTCGCAAATCAAATAATTCAAGGTTTTTAAGCATACTGATCGAATCAACTATACCAGTTAACTTGTTATTTTTCAACGAGAGTTGTTTCAGATTTTTTAATTTAAAAAGTCCTTTTGGCAATTCACTTATTTCATTATTATCCAATACTAATTCTTCTAGAGAACCTATTTTTACTACCGCTTTCGGAATTTTTTTTATTCCACACTTTGCAAGTGTTAAACTTTTTAGTTTTTTAAATTCTCCGAAAGAAGCCGGTAATGTATCAAGCGGGGTATTGTAAAGCAGTAAAGATTTTAAACCCGACAAATATCCAATACTGTTTGGAAAATAAAATACGCCCACATGATTGTTTTGTATTTCCAATGTTTGCAACCTGTTTAAATAAGCAATTTCAAATGGGAGTGAATCCAATTTTGTATCATGAAAATGCAAGTCTGTAAGCTGTGCAAGGTTTCCAAAATCTATTGGTAAAGAAGTGATTTCATTTCCAATACATGCAAAATAAACAAGGTTGGTAAGGTTTTTAAACCCCGGAGGCAATTTAGTAATCCCGTTTCTTGTTAATTGTAAAGCCATTACTTTTGAAAGCGTTCCGAAAGAAGGAAGTAATTTGGGATCAAATACCTGATCTTCAATTTTTATTTTATAAGCAATATCAACATTCTCTAAAGCACTTTTAAGAGTAGTGTAGATTACACCCGGAGGGCCATATTTATCAAGTACATCGTAATCTACCTGAGCAGTAACAAGGGATGAAAAGGAAACAAAAAGTAAGAAAATAAATTTTCGCATTTTATTAAATTGTTGGCAACTACTCACCTAGTCGAATAGAACGCTGATAACGCAGATGGATATGATAAGTATGATTTTTATTTGTATAAATCATATAATATAGATTTAAATATGATTTATTTTATCAGTGTTTATCATAACAATCTGCGTTATCCGCGTTCCATATTGTTATTGGTCAACAGAATAGTTACAAATTTTAATCTTTTTTTGCAAGTATAATTAAAAAAAACGTCCCGCATTTTGCGGGACAAGTTTTTTAGTTTTCTTCCTTTTTACTTTTTTTAGGCTTGTTCTCTTTTGGTTTTATAACCTTGATTCTTATTTCCTGCTTCTCTTTATCAAAATCTACATCAATGGTATCACCTTCGCTGATATGAGATTTGATGATCTCTTCAGCCAACGGGTCTTCAAGATACTTTTGAATAGCCCGTTTTAGCGGACGGGCACCAAATTGAACATCATATCCTTTCTCAGAAATAAAATCTTTCGCTTCTGCAGAAATTTTAACATGATAACCTAATCCGTTGATACGGCCATATAAACTATCCAATTCAATATCAATAATAGTATGAATATGGTCACGGGTCAATGAATTGAATATAACTACATCATCTATCCTGTTTAAAAATTCAGGAGCAAATGCTTTTTTTAAGGCACCTTCAATAACCCCTTTTGCATGACCTTCTGCTTCATCAATTTTTGCCGAAGTTGAAAAACCAACACCTTGTCCGAAATCCTTCAATTGACGGGCACCAATATTAGATGTCATAATGATGATCGTATTTTTGAAATCAATTTTTCTTCCTAAACTATCAGTCATCTGACCATCATCTAAGGCTTGCAACAATAGATTAAACACATCCGGATGCGCCTTTTCGATCTCATCTAACAAAATAACAGCATAAGGCCGTCTGCGCACTTTCTCTGTCAACTGACCACCTTCTTCATAACCAACATATCCCGGAGGGGCACCAATTAAGCGCGATACAGCAAATTTCTCCATATACTCACTCATGTCAATACGGATAAGAGCGTCATCATTATCAAATAAATATTTCGATAAAATTTTAGCTAATTGTGTTTTACCAACACCGGTAGGACCAAGAAATATAAACGATCCAATTGGTTTGTGAGGATCTTTTAAACCTGCACGGTTACGCTGAATTGCTTTTACAACTTTTTTAACAGCATCCTCTTGCCCGATTACCTTGCCTTGAAGCATTTCAGCCATTTTTACCAATTTATCACCTTCATGCTGAGCAATACGCTGTACAGGTACTCCGGTCATCATAGCAACTACTTCAGCTACATTATCTTCACTAACTACCTCGCGGTGATTTTTGCTATCTTCTTCCCATTGCTTTTTTGCAACTTCTAATTGTTCTAATAATTGACGCTCTGTATCACGCAATCTGGCTGCTTCTTCATATTTTTGAGAACGAACAACTTTATTTTTTTCTTCTTTGATCTCTTCTAATTTTTTCTCAATCTCCACCACATTTTTGGGAACATTGATATTGATAATATGCACACGTGAGCCGGCTTCATCCAATGCATCAATGGCTTTATCAGGTAAATGCCTATCGGAGATATAACGTGAAGTTAAGGTAACACACGCTTTTAAAGCTTCATCAGTATATTTTACATTATGATGATCTTCGTATTTCGATTTGATATTATTCAATATCTCTATCGTTTCCTCAATGGTTGTAGGTTCAATGATCACTTTTTGAAATCTTCTTTCTAAAGCTCCGTCTTTCTCAATGTATTGACGGTATTCATCTAATGTTGTGGCACCAATACACTGGATCTCACCACGGGCAAGGGCCGGTTTGAACATATTAGAGGCATCTAAGGAACCTGATGCACCTCCGGCACCAATAATAGTATGTATCTCATCAATAAATAAAATTACATCCGGTGATTTTTCCAATTCATTCATCACCGCTTTCATACGTTCTTCAAACTGTCCGCGATATTTTGTACCTGCAACCAAGGAAGCAAGGTCGAGCGTAACTACACGTTTTCCGAATAGTACACGTGATACTTTACGCTGAACAATACGCAGTGCTAAGCCTTCTGCAATAGCAGATTTACCAACTCCGGGCTCACCTATAAGTATCGGGTTGTTTTTCTTTCTACGTGATAATATCTGTGAAACACGTTCAATTTCTTTTTCGCGACCAACAATAGGATCCAATTTACCTTCTTCAGCTTGTTTGGTCAAATCACGCCCGAAATTATCCAATACCGGTGTTTTGGATTTGCTATCAACAGTCTTTTTGGCACTTCCTGCGCTAAAAGTATCATCATCGGCATCTTCATCCGGTGGTGTACTTGGAAATTCAGCTCTGGGGTCTGATTTCGATAATTCAAGTTCCTGTTTCATCACTTCATAGTCTATTTTAAATTTATGCAACGATTTGGTTGCAACATTGTCCTCATCTTTTAGTATGGACAATATCAAATGTTCTGTTCCAATAACCGCACTTTTGAAAAGCTTTGCTTCCAGATAGGTTATCTTTAAAGCTCTTTCAGCTTGTTTCATTAAAGGGATATTAGCAAGGTTGCTAACTTTATGATTGCCTGTACCTATTGTTTGTTCAATGGTTTTACGCAGTTCCATTAAATCAACACTCAAAGATTTAAGCAGGCGTACCGCGGTTCCTTCGCCTTCGCGAATAATTCCCAACAACAAATGCTCGGTTCCAATATAATCATGACCTAAACGTAAAGCTTCTTCACGACTATAGGTAATCACATCCTTTACTCTTGGTGAAAATTTGGCTTCCATAGGTTGCTTTTTTTAATTAGTAACAAAAATGTTTTTATTAGTTGCATCCACCTTCAAAGGTAAGGTTTTTAATTTAAAATCAAAAGTACTTAGCTATTCAAATGCGGTATTAATAAGTGGTTTATATTTATCAACAAAAAAATGTTAGTATGTTGATAAGTAAAGTCATGAAAATATTCATATTCACAATGAAATAAGTACCTTCGGACTCCTAAAAATTCAGGACTGATTTATCAATTAGTATGCTAAATTAATATTCTGACATTTTGGCTTTGAAAGATTGAAAAATAAATTCTGAAAAACCGTTAGAATTAGAATTGTTGTTCAGGATTTCATTGTTTGCGTGAGGGATTGTAATGAAAATCCTTTTCCCGTTTTCAGGGAAAAGATTGTTTGAAAAGCCCGGCCCGCAGGGACACGCCCAAATATTTAGTACACTATTTAAAAAATAAATAATAAAATCAAAAATTAAATAAAATGGCAGACGGAGAAAAAATTATTCAAATTGACATTGAGGAAGAAATGAAATCAGCTTACATTGATTATTCAATGTCAGTAATTGTTTCACGTGCATTACCTGATGTACGTGATGGTTTAAAACCAGTTCATAGGAGAGTGTTATATGGAATGCTCGATTTGGGTGTGATGTCAAACCGGCCACATAAAAAATCTGCACGTATCGTTGGTGAAGTGTTAGGTAAGTACCATCCGCATGGTGATACATCTGTTTATGATGCAATGGTACGTATGGCTCAGGATTGGAGTTTGCGCTATCCATTGGTTGATGGGCAGGGTAACTATGGTTCTGTTGATGGAGATAGTCCGGCTGCAATGCGTTATACCGAAGCACGTTTGAAAAAAATTGCAGAGGAAATGTTAAATGATATCGAAAAAGATACCGTTGATTTTCAACCAAATTTTGATGACAGTTTATCAGAACCAACTGTTTTGCCAACGCGTATTCCCAACTTGTTGGTAAATGGTGCATCCGGTATTGCAGTAGGTATGGCTACTAATATGCCTCCTCATAATTTAACAGAAATTGTAAATGCGACAGTTGCATACATTGATAATCGTGAAATTGATATTGCCGGATTGATGCATTATGTGAAAGCACCTGATTTCCCTACTGGTGGGATCATCTATGGCTATGAAGGTGTTAAAGATGCATTTGAAACAGGCAGAGGCCGTATAATAATGCGTGCACAAACAAATGTTGAACTTACTGATGGTGGCCGCGAACGGATTATTGTAAACGCTATTCCTTATCAGATTAATAAAGCGGAAATGATTCGCAAAACTGCTGAACTTATCAATGATAAAAAAATTGAAGGTATCTCTGATATCCGCGATGAGTCGGATAGAGACGGGATGCGAATTGTTTATGAAATAAAACGTGATGCAATTACAAACGTTGTATTGAACAATTTATTCAAATATACGGAGCTTCAAACATCTTTTAGTGTTAATAACATTGCGCTAGTGGCAGGTCGCCCAATGATGTTGAACTTAAAGGACATGATTGTGCATTTTGTTGCGCACCGCCATGATGTGGTTGTCCGCAGAACAAAATATGAACTTGCTCAAGCAGAGAAACGTGCTCATATTCTGGAAGGCTATTTAATTGCACTCGATCATTTGGATGAAGTTATTAAATTAATTCGTGCATCTGCAACACCATCTGAAGCGCAAGATGGCTTGATGAGTAACTTTGGCTTAAGCGAAATACAGGCTAAAGCAATACTTGAGATGAGATTACGCGTACTCACTGGTTTAGAGAGAGATAAGATTAAAGAAGAGTACAATACATTAATGGAACTTATCAGCTATTTAAAAGAAGTATTAACAGATGAGTTTTTAAGAATGACCATTATTAAAGATGAATTATCGGAGATAAAAGATAAGTATGGTGATGAACGTAAAACGGAGATAGTCTACGCTTCCGGTGATTTCAAAATTGAAGATATGATTGCTAATGAAGAAGTGGTCATCACCATTTCTCATATGGGTTATATTAAACGTACCATGCTGTCGGAATACCGCACACAGGCTCGAGGAGGTAAAGGTGCTAAAGGAAGTACCACCCGTGATGAAGATTTTATCGAACATTTATTTATTGCATCTACACATAATTATTTATTGTTTTTCACTGAACAAGGCAGATGCTTCTGGATGCGTGCTTTCGAGGTTCCTGAAGGTACCCGCCAATCAAAAGGTCGGGCTATCCAAAACCTGATCAATATTCCTTCAACCGATAAAGTAAAAGCATACATTAATGTAAAAGACCTTACTGATGCGGAGTACATTGCTAATAATTATATTATCATGTGTACTAAAAATGGAGTGATCAAAAAAACAACTTTAGAGGCTTATTCCCGTCCTCGTCAGAATGGCATCAATGCGATCACTGTGAGAGAAGGGGATACTTTATTAGAAGTTTTATTGACAAACGGAACCAATGAAATTATGTTGGCTTCAAAAGCCGGTAAGGTAGTTCGTTTTAACGAAGCCAATGTTCGCCCGATGGGTCGCAATGCTTCTGGAGTAAGGGGTATCAATATCGGTGATGAAAAAGGCAATGAAGTAGTGGGTATGATCGCTATGCCTGATAAATTAAGTAATGTAATGGTTGTATCTGAAAAAGGGTATGGAAAACGTTCTGATATTGAAGAATATCGTGTAACAAAACGTGGTGGAAAAGGTGTTAAAACTATTAATATCACTGAAAAAACGGGTAATTTGATTGCTATTAAAGATGTTACGGATAAAGATGGTTTAATGATCATCAATAAATCTGGCATCATTATTCGTTTGGCGGTTGCTGAATTACGTGTTATCGGCCGTGCTACTCAAGGTGTTCGTTTGATCAATATGAAAGCAACCGATGAAATAGCTGCTGTAAGTAAAGTAGATATGGAAGAAGTTGTTGCTGAAGGAGCAGTAAATCCTGCAGATGATAGTACTGGAACTTCTCCATCACCTGATACCAACTTAAACAATGGTGTTAATGATGCGGAGAACACTACAGAAGAATAAAAATACTGGTGTTTATTCTACAAACGGGATAAATTATCAGATACAAATTGTTTGACCCTCCTTCCTTTGTCAGGATAAACTCCGGGGTCCAATGTTTATAGCACAATGATTTTCTATAAACATAGGACTCCTTAGGAGTCAAACAAAAATGAAATAAAATTAAAGAAGCGGACAGTGATATAAAAGAATAAAAATATGGTTGTTTATATCTACTTACGGGATAAATCATTGGATACAAATTGTTTGACCCCGGAGGGGTCCAATATTCATAGAACATTGATTTTCTACAAACATAGGACTCCAGAGGAGTCCAACAAAAATGAAACACGTAATGTATTATTAAAAACAATAAAAAAATATGGAAAAAAAGTTTAAAATCATTCGTAATGTAATCGCATCTGTGGTTATAGCTGGCTCTACAAGTGCCATTTACGCTCAGGCAACTTTAGTTGATAAAGTAGAAGCCCGCCCTGATGGGATGGCAATTACCTATGAAAAATATAAACTTCCAAATGGTTTAACCATCATGATACATGAAGATCATTCTGATCCAATGGTGAATGTACAAGTAACTTATAAAGTCGGTTCTGACCGTGAAAGCATTGGAAAATCAGGCTTCGCGCATTTTTTTGAACACATGATGTTCCAAGGTTCATCTCATGTAAAGGATGAAGAACACTTTCATCTTGTTTCCGCAGCTGGTGGTGATATGAATGGTAATACAACCAGAGATCGCACTGTTTATTTTGAAACATTGCCAAGCAATCAGATCGAATTAGCTCTTTGGCTTGAAGCTGACAGAATGGGTTTTCTGCTTGATTCTCTTACTACAAAAAAATTCGAAAATCAAAGAGATGCCGTTAAAAATGAAAAAGGACAAGGCGATAATCAACCTTATGGTTTGATGGATGAATTAAAAGATCAAACGCTTTATCCTCTTAAACACCCTTATAATTGGCCTGTAATTGGTTTTACCGATGATCTGAACAGAGCCGGTTTGGAAGATGTAAAAAATTTCTTTCTTCGTTGGTATGGTCCAAACAATGCCATCCTCAATGTCTCCGGTGATATTGATACTAAAGAAGTGGTTCGTTTAGCTGAAAAATATTTCGGAACTATTCAATCTTCTCCTGAAGTTAAAAAAATGAAAACTCCTTCTTTTGTGCTTCCTGCAGATAAATATGCCAGTTACCGCGACAATATTTATTTGCCATTAAATTACAGAGTTTACCCGACAGTTCCTGAATATCATAGAGATGAAGCAGCTCTTGAGCTTTTAGCTTCAATAATGGGTGAAGGTAATAACTCTATTTTTTACAAAAATTTTGTAAAAAGTAAATTGGCTTTGCAGGCAGGTGTTGGTTACCAAGGTGGTGAATTAGCCGGAGAGTTTGTTATGTATGTGATGGCATATCCTCCTGACGATCTGAATTTTGCTAAAATGTTTAATGAACTTGATGGTAAAGTAAAGGCTACAATTGATGAATTTGAAAAAACCGGTATTACCGATGAAGCTTTACAAAGAGCAAAAGCAAAAAAAGAATCTGAAATAATTGATCTGGAATCAAGCGTTGCCTCTAAAAGTCGCACCCTTGCTGATTGGGAGAGAATGCTTGGAAAACCTTATAATTTATCAGATGAAATAGAACGCTTTAATAAAGTTACCACTCTGGATTTATCTCGTGTACTTAATAAATACTTAAAAGGTGCAGGTGCTGCTGTTGTTGATGTTTACCCTAAAATGGCTTCAAAAGATACAGCAAAAAGTTATAATCCTTATGCTACCATGCAACTTGGACCTGATCCTGAATATACAAATCTAAAATACATTAAACCTGTAGATTCATTCGATCGTGATAAAAAGCCGGGAAGTACTGCTTCAAAAACACCTAAAATGCCGGATTATTTTACTTCCGAAATGAAAAATGGACTTAAAATATTGGGAACAAAAGAAACAGAAACCCCCAAAATTGTTGTTTATATGGAAATAGATGGTGGTGATCTTGTTTTAAAACCTGAAGAATCAAAAAAAATGGGACTAGCTTCACTTACCGCTCAGGTAATGAATGAAGGAACTCAAAATTATACTACGGAACAAATCAGTGCTGAACTCGAAAAATTAGGAAGTAGTATAACTTTTAATGGAAGAAAAGAGAATACAACCATTGTTGTTGAATGTTTGAAAAAAAATCTGGATGCAACATTAAAATTGCTGGAAGAAAAATTATTAAGACCACGTTTTGATGCGGAAGATTTTAAACGTGTCAAAAAGCAATATAAAGAGCAGCTGAAGGATGAAAAAACAAATCCGGAAACTCTTGCTAATAAAGCATTTCAGAACGTATTGTTTGGCAACTCTCCTTTCGGAACTTTTCCGGTTGTGAAAAATGTTGATAAACTAGAATTGGAGGATGTGAAAAATTATTATACAAATTATTACTCTCCTTCTGTAACCAACTTAACAATCGTTGGTGATATCAATCAAAGTGAGGTTCTTCCAAAACTCGCATTTCTTGAAAAATGGCCCACAAAACAAGTTGTTATTAAACCTGTTATGACCGTTCAACAGCCTGAAGAACCTCAGGTTTATGTTGTCAATAAAGATTTTGCACCTCAATCTGTGATCATGATGGGGTATACCTCTTTGCCTTTTGATGCAACCGGTGATTATTACAAAAATTATGTTGTTAATTTCCCATTTGGTGGCGCTTTTAATAGCCGTATCAATTTAAATTTACGTGAAGAAAAAGGGTATACCTATGGTATATATTCCTATTTTTCAGGGAATGCTTACAAAGGAAATTTTACTGTTTCAACTTCTGTAAAACGTGGTTCTACTGCGCTTTCACTTAAAGAGATATTAAAAGAAACCAAAAATTATATTGATAATGGAGTTACCGATGATGAAATGGCTTTTACAAAAAGTTCTCTTTTAAATGGTGAAGCTTTAGACTATGAAACATCTTTTCAAAAAGCATTGTTCCTTAATAAAATTGGTCGCTACAAACTAGATAAAGACTTTACTGTGAACAAGCACAAATATTGAAAAGTATGACTAAAGCAGAGTTTAATGAACAAATAAAAAAATCATTTAAAACAAATTTGGCAATCGTTATTGTTGGTGATAAGGATATAATTAAGGGACAGTTTGATAAGATGACAAATTCTAAAGACTTAAAAGAACCGGTTAAGATGGGAAAACTAAAAGATTTTACATTTGATTAATAAGACTTTCTATCTATAAGTAAAAATCAGAAACAGTTATTTCTTATGAAAAAACTAATCATAATTTCAGCAGCTATCTTCACCCCTCTCCTTTGGAGAGGGGCTGGGGCTGAGGTCCTTGCACAGCAAAATCAACTTCAAAATACAAATAATGGATTAAGATCCGGTGAGCTTGATAAAGCCAAAGTTGCCATCGATCTTGCAGCTGAAAATGAATCCACAAAAAATCTTACTAAAATGTGGTATTACAGAGGAAAAACCTATTTGACTATTCTTGAAAATAAAAAAGAATATAAAAATCTGGATCCTGATGCTGCCCAAAAAGCAACAGTAAGTTTTGTAAACTGCATGAAGGGAGATAAAGATAATATTTATAAGGAGGAGGTAACTGGTTTGATGATAAGAAGTGCTGTTGGCCTGTATAATGCTGGTATCGATAATTTGAACAAAAGCGCTTTTGAAAAAGCTTCTCAAAACCTAATTTCAATTTTTGATGTTTTTCCATTCGATAAAGACAAAACGTTAACAAGAAGTAATATTACTCCTGAATCTCTTAATAACGACCTGTATTCAATTGCTATGGGAGCCAGAGATATTCCCAAAGCTAAAGAATATCTTCAAAAATTAATTGATGCTAAATATAAAAGCCCAAAAATTTATATAGATATGAGCAGAATATGCCTCTCTGAAAAGGATACTGCCAAAGCATTACACTATATTGAGATGGGCAGATCACTATTTGATGAAGATATAAAATTAATTAATGCTGAACTTACTTTGTATATACAGCAAGGAAAAACAGATGTTCTGTTGGAAAAAATAAATAAAGCAATTGAAAGTTCTCCGGATAATGAACTGCTATATTATACGCAGGGACTTATCTATAAAGACAAAAAACAAATTGAAAAAGCGGAGGCTTCTTATAAAAAAGTTCTGGATCTTAAATCTGATCACCTGGATGCCAATTATGAGTTAGGAGTTCTTTATTTTAACAGGGGAGTAGATTGGAACAATAAAGCAAACGCACTTCCACCAAGCGATACAAAAAAAGCTACTGAATTCAATGAAAAAGCTACTGCCGACTTTAAAAATGCGATTCCCTATTTTGAAAAGGTACA
>JAHEYA010000015.1 GCA_023251855.1 Bacteroidota bacterium | reverse complement strand
ATTTTTTTGTTTTTAGTGATTGTAAATCGCATTATTACGATTTTGTTACTGAAAAATTCAACAACAACTTTTGTTTTTTTTATAAGATGAGAATAGCCCACTCACATATAATTTTGCTGTTTCCCATTCTTTTTGGTCAATACAATAACAAACCTTGGCTCCATCTATATCTCCTTTTATTAATCCGGCTGCCTTCAGCTCTTTCAAATGTTGCGAAACGGTGGATTGTGATAATGGTAGCTCCTCTACAATATCTCCGCAAATACATGCTTGTTTTTTTATCAGAAGTTGAAGGATTGCGATACGAGCAGGGTGTGCTAATGCCTTAGCGTACATGGCAATTTTGTTATCTTTTACAGTAAATTCTTCTGTTTTGGCTAGTCCCATTTTAAAAATATTATATCGCAATATTACGATATGCAATTTAGACTTCCAAATTTTTATTGAAAAATTTTTTACAGGTGTGGCAAAACATCACATTTTATGGCAAGATACAATTAAAAGTAAAAAAACTATAAAAACACCCTCCCGTAAGCTGATTTTTATGGGTGTTTTCAAAGTACTAAGATTAGAAGTCGTTAATTGAAAAGGGCAAAGTTGGTACCGGAAAACATGTTGGCAACAAAGTGAGGCAACCTGTTTTCCAGCACTAGAACTGATTAATACGGAGTAGTGGCTTTATAAGAATTAATAAAACTTACTAATTGTGCCTCACTTGCCCCCATCCAGTTTATCCACCAGGCATAACTTATGAAACCTCCAAAACCAACATTTCCTGAGGCTTGTCCACGAAGCTCAATGGCTGTTTTCCAATCTGAAACAGAAACACCACAACGACCCCAACTTACCGGAGTGCCATTATTGGTTAATTGTCCGGCTTTGGTCTGAGCAAAATGTTCGATCAAAAATAATTTTGAAGCATTTGAAGCTCCAACCTGATTAATATAGCTTTGTTTAAAGCTTTGGTATTGTTGGTGGCACCATGCTTTAGCAGCAGCCTTGCCTGAGGTGGTTGATAAACTTTGGTTTGGACCTGCATGTGCTTTTATTTCAGCACCACTTAAATATCCTTCAATTCCAATGTAAGCATATTGCGCAAGAGCCGTCCAATCGGCACTATGAGCTGAAATGGTTTGGTAAGGAGAGCAAATTATTACTTCATGGTGATAGTGATTTTTAAGGCGTTTAGCCACATTTACCACCCAGGTGCGGTAAGCCTGATTTTGTGAAGAGCCACCCCATAAGCTTGGAGAAATTTCATTGATGATGATCCATTTAATGGTTGATCCGTATGAATTTTGGTTTACACAATGTTGTTGAACATAATTATGAATAGCATCGGCTTTATTACTAGCCGTTACAGCTAAATAATCATGGAAAGTGTTTGTTTGATTATTGCCAGAACCATGCGGATTATAGAAAGCCGCTAACTGGTTACCTTGGTTATGTAGCTGTACATTATACCCGCCTGTTTCCTGCGAAATAAAATGTCCGTTTGTTGATTGCCAGTTGAGCGAACTAAATTCGGCCCAGGAAAAATAATTGGGATTGTTGGGCAAATTAAAACTATTGGTACCACAAAACTCAATGATATCGAATCTGCGGTTAAGCCCGCTTCTGTCAGCAGACTCCTCTTCTTCTTCCGATACCGGTGCACTTATGGCTTCCGTGTTCATTGGTAAAATTTCGTTTTCTTTCTTGCAACTGGTAATTGACAAAAACAAAGTGATAATTAATATAAGTACTCCTGAAAGAGTAATATGGTTAGTAGTTTTCATGGCTTTTAGTTTTTAAATCGTTAATACTAAATTTTTGTTTAACGATTCAAAAGTATATTACCAAAAACCGAAAAAATTAAGAAAGTAAGGAACGTGGAGGGTAAAACAACGAACGTAAGGCCTGAACCATTTAACGTTTTTGCCAATATTGTGATTAATGGAAAACAGAGATGGGATATATGGCTCATACCACCCTTTCATCTCAATAAGCATATTTTAAAATTACTCCATATATTTACAATGCTTAATCATTAGAAAAAAACGATTTAATTTATTGAAAACAAAAAATGGGTTTTAATTAAATAAGAGCTTTAAAACGAGAAATTTTTTCTTCATAATTCTTTTGTTTGTCGATTTTGCAGGCTTTTTAATGGAATGCAAATTATAATTAATTCAAAACTATTTATCAGGAGCAGAATGAATTCCAAGAAAAACGAAACCATTGCAACAAAATGGTTTGAAGCATTTAATGAACATAATTTAGAAAAGCTACTTTCTTTGTATCATAATGACGCCAAGCATTTCAGTCCAAAGCTAAAAATACGAAAACCTGAAACAAATGGATTTGTTAATGGTAAAAATGCGTTAAGAGAGTGGTGGCAGGATTCTTTCAACAGATTGCCAACATTAAGGTACACCCCCACTTCGCTAACAGCAAACAACTCTGCTGTATTTATGGAATACCTCCGAAAAGTGGATGGTGAGCCAGATTTGTTAGTTGCCGAAATCTTAGAAATCGAAAACAACCTCATCATCGCTTCCCGCGTTTACCACGGATAAGAAATGCAGGCTATCAACCAAACAACAAACTAAACACCTCTTCAATCTTACCAACCATAGTAATTTTGATATGATAATTTTTTAGCTCCAATCCCTTTTTATTGTATTTAGAAATAAAAATATGCTCAAACCCTAATTTCTCTGCTTCCGAAATTCGCTGGTCAACACGGTTTACAGGCCTAATCTCTCCACTTAATCCTACCTCTCCAGCAAAACAAACCTTTGGCGAAATAGGCATATCTTCGTTGCTGGAAAGTACTGCACATACCAGTGCCAGGTCAATTCCCGGATCTTCTACTTTTATTCCTCCGGCAATATTTAAGAAAACATCTTTTATACCTAATCTAAATCCACAGCGTTTTTCAAGCACAGCAAGTAACATAGCCAATCTTCTCAGATCAAAACCGGTTGAAGAACGCTGAGGAGTGCCATATGCAGCCGAGCTAACCAATGCTTGTGTTTCAATCAACATCGGCCGCAAACCCTCCATTGTAGCAGCAATAGCAACACCACTCACCAATTCTTCGCGTGCAGTAATTAGTATTTCTGAAGGGTTGGTCACTTCACGTAAACCACTTCCCTGCATTTCATAAATCCCTAATTCATTAGTAGAGCCAAACCTGTTTTTAGTGGTTCTTAATAAACGATACACATGATTTCGGTCTCCCTCAAATTGCAACACAGTATCCACCATATGCTCTAAAACCTTTGGTCCTGCCAAGCTTCCATCCTTGGTAATATGGCCGATCAAAAAAACAGTCGTCCCGCTTTCTTTGGCATATCTCATCAATTCTGATGTACATTCCCTGATTTGTGAAACACTTCCAGGTGATGATTCTATATGTGCAGAATGTAGTGTTTGAATTGAATCAACAATAAGTAAATTCGGTTGCAAAACTTCTATTTGTTTAAAAAGGTTTTGAGTAGAAGTCTCTGCAAGTATGTAACAGTCTCCAAAATTTTGCAAAACGGGCTCTCCCCCCTTGGGGGAGTTGGAGGGGGCTTTGCCAATGCGTTCAGCACGCATTCTGATTTGTTGCTCACTCTCTTCGCCTGATACATAAAGCACTTTCAGGTTTTTCATATGAAGTGCAACCTGCAACATCAATGTAGATTTGCCAATGCCTGGCTCTCCTCCGAATAATACCAATGATCCCGGAACCAAGCCTCCACCAAGCACTCTCGAAAGTTCTTTGTCATAAACAGCAATCCTGTGTTGCTCCGATAAATTGATCTCGCTTATTAGTTGTGGCTTTGAAGCACGCTGTGTACTTGTACTTGCAATGCCCGGAGTTTTTGCATCATCTCCTCTCGAAACAATTTCTTCAACATAGGTGTTCCATTCATTACATGACGGACACTTACCTATCCAACGCGCAGATTGAGCTCCACAGTTTTGACAGAAGTATGTTGATTTTGTTTTTGCCATTTTTTCTACCCCCACCGCTTACAGGGTTTCAAACCCTGTAAGGGGTCTGCGCGCATCCTTTTGCTTAAAAAGAAGTTTTTATTTTTTGTTCGATTGCACTGGTTGAATATCCTTCCAGATAATCTAACGTTTTTACAATGCCCCCTGCAGCTCTCACGGAATCAGAACCAACGATGAATCGTTTATTTTTTGCATTAATTTCATTCGCATCATAATCAGCCCCTTTAACAAGTACATTAGGTTTTATAACACCAATCAATGCTTGAGGAGTTTCTTCATCAAATAAAACAACGGCTGTAACAAAATGTAACGATGCAATAATTAGTGCGCGTGATTGTTCATCTTGTAAAGGACGCGAATTCCCTTTGTTCAAAAGCTTTACCGAAGCATCACTATTTATACCAACAATTAATTCATCCCCCAGGTCTGATGCTTTCGCAAGATAATCAATATGTCCAAGATGAATAATGTCAAAACAACCATTTGTAAAAACCAGTTTCTGGTCATTAAAACGCCATACCGGTAATTGTTTCAAAAGAGCTTCTCGACTATAAATTTTTGACTTTATAATGTCGAGAGCAGGCATTTTTTTTGTGTAAGGTACCATCTGATTTTCTGCTTTGTGCACAAAGGCTCGCGTGTGGCAATAAATTATTACATTTTCAATTATTTTGTTCTTTATTTAAAACCGGAAGCAAAACTAACGAAACCACCCCAAGAATTATAGTAAGAGCAAACTGTGCTGTCCAAATCAACCAGGCAAAAGCAAATGCAAAAGTAAATGTCACCTTAAATGCTGATGTTAAAGTTTCTGTCACCAAAGCTTGGTAGGCTCCTGTACCACCGGGAACAAAAGCAATACCTAAACTGCCAAATAACATGATTGCCAAAGCTGCACCCATTCCTAAAGCCGATGTTTCTTTAAAACAGAAAAAACCTACATAAAGTAATGCCGTGTACAAAAACCAAATAAGTGCGGTATGAAAAATAAACAGATAAGGTCGTTTGATATTCTTTGCCGCCTTTAATCCCTCCCAAAAACCTAAAGCCACGCCTTTAATTTTTTTATAGAATGTTCCTTTTGCTTTTTTACGAAACACAAAAAATGAGATGGTAATCCCAACCATAAAAACCGCAAAAACAATCACAAATAGATTGCTTTGCATCAACGAGGATAATTTAGTTGAAAGCGGACTCACAATTTTTTCGTTCGTAAGCCCCCATAATTGATCAAACTGAAAAATCAACGTGCCTGTAAAAATAATGATCAGGCAAACTACATCAATTGCCCGCTCTGCTATCACCGTTCCAAACGATTCTGTAAAAGGAATTTTTTCATACTTCGTGAGTACACCGCAACGGGAAACTTCCCCCAAACGAGGCAATGCAAAATTCGCTAAATAGCCCACCATTACTGCAAAAAAAGTGTTTGATAGTTTAGGGTTAAAGCCCAACGGTTGTATCAGTATTTTCCAGCGCATTGCCCTAACCAAGTGGCTTAGCGCACTTAAAACCATTGAAACCGCAATCCAGAAATAATCGGCCTGAGTAAACGCTTCTTTAATACTTGATTTGTCCTGATCAGTGAGATTGCGCACCGCCAGCCATATTAATAGCCCACCCACCCCTAAAAAAAACAAAAATTTTAAAATGCTAAACAGCGTTTGTTTTTTCACAGCTACCTAAGTTTGTTGGTTTTACAATCAGGAAAAATAACACTCGGCTTAAATTTTTTAGCCAATTCAAAATCCATCATGGCGTAAGATACAATAATTATTTCGTGCCCGACCCTCACTTTTAAAGATGCAGGGCCATTCAAACAAATAACCCCCGACCCTCTTTCACCTTTGATCACATAGGTAGTAAATCGCTCTCCATTATTGTAGTTAAATATGTCGACTTTTTCATTTTCAATAAGATTGGCGGCATTCATCAAATTTTCATCAATGGTTACACTTCCAATATAATCCAAATCGGCTTGTGTTACAACAACACGGTGTATTTTCGATTTTAGTACTTCAATTTGCATAAGATTAGCAAAACTAAAGAAATTAATTCAATTCAGCAGAGGTTTCATTTTTATGCCTTTTGGACAAAGCTTTAAAAAAGGTTTTTTCACTCTTTTGAGTTAAAATAAATAAACAAAAAACGATGCAACCTTTATGCGATATCCGAGTCTTTACTTGGCTTAGATTTAAAAATCTATTGTATCTTATGCAATACACTGAATTATTCAATTTTTTATTTTATCTTCGCACAGTACCAAATTTTTAAACATGAAAAAAAGGGTTCGTTTATTTGTTTTTTTTCTTGGGATATTTTGTTTTTCGCTATCACTTTGTGCTCAAACTGATTTGCCCACAGCCAATCCAGATTGGCAACCCATATATCTGCTTGTAAATGGAGGCAATACAATGGATGGCATTGAAGCATCCTTTCAGCTTAGCAAGTGTAATCAAGAAGATGTGGTATATGTAAAATATGTCAATCACAATACCTATCCGGTAAAAGTTGAATGGTTTGATGCTGTTTTTACTCAGGAGCTTAAATGGATTAATGAAGAGCGTGTTGCAGCTAAAAAATCAATTACTCTTTCCGCCAATGAGGAAGCAAAGGGGGAATGTTTAAAAAGTGCCAATGCTAAGTTGGTTGTTAAAATCAAAGATTTTATAAAAGACAAAAAGGATTTCAAAAGATATTCTGCTTCACAATTAACAATAACTGCGGTTAAATGATGCTAAATTGTTCTCAGATGAAAAATACGTTTTTTTCTATTCTTTTCCTGTTAGTGGTAACAACTTTTTCGGTTTTTTCCCAATCTGTTAATGTTACAATTATATACAATGGTGCCCAGTCACAAGGGTGTTGTAATGTTTGTGGTGCCGACTATACTTGTTTTAACAATACCGGAGGTTGTGGAACAACAGCTGCTTGTGGCAGCAGAAATTTTACTGACCCCGTACCTGCCGGAAATATTGTAACCGGAGTTTCAATTACTTATTTCGCTGCGGGATGTCACGCAACCTCCGTTGCCTCGCAAATAAATGGTGTTGCAATGTCTGCAACCCCTTCTAACTCGCAATGTGCTTGTGGCTCTTGTACAGCGTACACTTCAGGCTTAGCCTCCTTCCCTTGTCCTACAGGTTTGCCAAGCTATAATTATGGAGGCGTCAATAGTTTTAAATGCTGCCCTAATGGTGCATTTTGTCCTCAACGGGTTGTTATTACTCTTTCATATACTGCAAAATCGGTTGCGCCCACAAGTGCCACAGCAAGCCCCAACCCTTCTTGCGGAGGGCCAGTAACATTAACTGAAATTGGTGGCTCTTTAGGTGCAGGCGCTTCCTGGAAATGGTATTCCGGCTCTTGTGGTGGAACAGCAGAAGGCACCGGAGCCTCTATCACAGTTACTCCAAGCTCAACAATTACTTATTTTGTTAGAGCAGAAGGTGGTGGCTGTGGTAACACTGCTTGTGCATCTGTTACTGTTACATTCAACACATTATCGGTACCCCCTACATCTGCTACAGCTAGCCCTTCCACTACTTGTGGTGGACCAACCACCCTTACTGTCGTTGGTGGCTCTTTGGGAACAGGTGCCACCTGGGATTGGTTTTCAGGATCCTGTGGCGGAACAGCAGCGGGTACAGGCGCAACTATTACGGTTTCACCAACTATAACAACAACCTATTTTGTAAGAGCCGGTGGTGGTTGTGGTAACACCGCTTGTGTTTCTGTTTTAGTGACTGTAAACCCTGTTCCATTCGCAATTGCAACCCCTGCTTCTCCTACTATCTGTTCCGGAGATACAACAAACATAGCCTTAAGTAGCTTTACCCCGGGCACAACGTTTACCTGGACAGTTGTTCAAAATGGCGTTACTGGTGCTTCCGCGGGTTCAGGCGCTTTAATTGCTCAAACATTAACCGCTACAGGTACTTCAGGAACCGCTGTTTATAGTATTACACCAACAGCCAATGGTTGTCCGGGTGCTCCAATAAATGTTACTGTTACTGTTAATCCTCGCCCTACAGCAACAGCAGCACCTGGCGCACAAACAATTTGTTCGGGAATCCTGCTTGCTGTAAACTTAAGTAGTACTACACCGGGTGCTACATTTGCATGGACGGTGGTTCAAACAGGCGTTGCCGGAGGCACTTCCGGATCCGGCTCTACCATTACAGATTCACTTTATGCTACCGGCAGTATCGCTGGTACTGCGGTTTATAAAATAACACCTACAGCAAGCGGATGCTCAGGAACCCCTATTTATGATACAATTACTGTAAATCCTGATCCGGGATCAACAGCAACAGCAACTCCTTCTGCACCATCAATATGCTCGGGGGCAACAACTTCTATTATTTTAACAAGCTCTACTTCAGGCACCACTTTTGCCTGGACAGCCACTCAAAATGGTGTTACAGGAGCTTCTGCCGGTACGGGGTCAACCATTGCTCAAACATTAACAACAACAGCACTTGTTCCCGGCAATGTTATTTATACTGTTTCTGCTGTGGCCAACGGCTGTACCAGTAACCAGTTAACTGTTACCGTTACTGTAAACCCTGTTCCAACCGGTATCGTAACTCCAACAACGCAAACAATTTGTTCCGGAGATACTACACTAATGACCTTAACAAGTAATATACCGGGCACCACTTTCCCTTGGACTGCAAGTATGGCGGGTGTTACAGGTTCATTGTTTGGAACAGACTCTATTATCCGGCAAATAATAACAACTACCGGAAGTACTGCAGGCACAGCGATTTATACCATTACCCCCACATTGGGTGGTTGCCCGGGTCCTGCTCTCACTGTTACAGTTACTGTAAACCCTTCTGATAATGCATCTTTTGTTTATACTTCAGCTACCTATTGTCAATCAGGAAGCGACCCAACTCCCGCTATTACAGGATTACCCGGTGGTACATTTTCATCAACTCCGGTTGGTTTATCTCTTAATCCCTCAACAGGAAAAATTATTTTATCAACAAGTGCCTTGGGACCATATACCCTTTGTTATACCACAAATGGAGCTTGCCCAAGCTCAAGTTGCATAACAATGACTATAGATAATACAACTCCATTTGCTACACATACTTATCCGGGGTCACCTTTTTGTGTGAATGGTATTGACCCCTATCCACTTTTTGGTACAGGGGCAAGTGCTGGTACATTTTCAGCAGCTCCTGCCGGATTAACCTTTGTGCATGTGAATACAGGACAAATTGATCTCTCTGCAAGTTTGCCGGGAACGTATACCGTTACCAATTATATTCCTCCAAGTGGTACTTGTGGCGCAGCAACCGGAACCTCAACAGTAGTTATAACCGCTGCCGATGACGCTTCTTTTTTCTACTCTTCTGCAACCTATTGCCAATCCGGAACCGACCCAACACCTACTATTACAGGCTTACCGGGTGGAACATTTTCATCAATTCCGGCAGGTCTGTCTATCAATCCCACAACCGGAACAATTCATTTAGCTACCAGCGCATGGGGTGTTTATACACTTAGCTATGCAACATTTGGCCCTTGTCCGAATTCAAGTTCAATAACAATGACAATTGACAGCATTACTCCATCGGCTAATTTTACATATGCCGGTTCTCCTTTCTGTCAATATGGAAATAACCCATCTCCGATATTTGCTTCTGGCGCAAGTGCAGGAACCTTTTCAGCAACTCCATCGGGTTTGGTATTTGTTCATGTTAATACCGGTCAAATAAATTTACCTTCATCTGCCCCCGGTACTTATGTGGTAACTAATACAATACCGGCAAGCGGAAGTTGCCTTGCTGTTACAGCAACTGCAACAGTTGTAATCAATGCCGGGCCTGTAGTAACAGCAACACCAGGAGGTTCAATAACACTATGTACAGGCACAACCGTTCCTGTTGCTATTACATTAACCAGTTCCATGCCCGGAACAACTTTTACATGGACAGCCTCTGAAATTGGGCTTAGCGGGGCCACTCCCGGCAGCGGAGCCTCTATCAATCAAACCTTAACATTTGTTGGACCCGGTGTGGGCACTGCCACCTATACCATTACACCTAATGCAGGCGGATGCGTAGGTTTGCCAACACCTGTAAATATTACTGTTCATCAATCACCCGTTCCCGATACTACAACTGCGGTTATTGGGCTCGCAAATTGTGGAACAGCAACAGGCTCCGTTTCCGGTATTACTACTGTTTCCGGACTTGCCCCTATTGTTTACCAGTGGTTCGATTCTCAAAATAATCTAGTGGGAAGTAGTTCAAACCTTACCAATGTTGGTCCCGGCCAATACTATTTAACAATTACGGATGCAAACAATTGTCCTGTCACAACAGGCCCTTATACCGTAGCGGCTACACCTCCTGTGGTTGCTGCATTTACTCCAAACCCTACAACAGGTGAAACTCCTTTAACTGTAAACTTTACAAATAACAGTGTTGGTGCTTCAACTTACGCATGGTCTTTTGGTACCGGTGATGTGTCAACTGCAACTAGCCCAAGCTATGTTTATAATCCACTTGGCAGTTTTTATGCTTGTTTAGTGGCAATCAGTGCCACCAACTGTACTGACACTATTTGTGATTCAATACATATTTACATCAATTCTGTATTTATTGTTCCAAACATTTTTACTCCTAATAATGATGGCAGCAATGATGTGTTTGCTGTTAAATCAAACGGATTAAAAAAAATGGATGCTGAGATCTATAATCGTTGGGGACAAAAAATATATGAATGGCACACTCCACTTGGTGGTTGGGATGGGCATACAGGAAGTGGTGTATTAGCATCAGCCGGAACATACTATTATATTATTAAAGCTACCGGTATAGATGCAAAAGAGTATTTTGAAAAGGGCAGTTTCTCCCTAGTTACCGATGAAAAATAAAAACGTATTAATTTCATGATGAAAAAGTTTACCCCTTTAAGGTTTAAGATAATTCTTTCTGTAACCCTTGTTTCTGCTACTCTTTTAGTTTTTCCGCAAACTCAAAAAAACGCCCCCTCAAGCTGCAATAATTCATTTAATGTTCCCAATAGTTTGTGGAAAAACTATGTGAACAAAACCAGCGTTTTACTTAAAGAGATGGATCCTCAAGGATTTTTGAATGGAGTAATTATTACATCTCATGGAAGTATTGCTGACAAAGATGATTTTAATAGTTATGTTAGCAAAGACTGGCAAAAAGATTATGAAAAATTGGTTTATAAAATAGGTATTGGGGTAGTAACAACTCAGGAAAACGCATCGGCTTATTTTTCTTCGTTACAAGCTAATTACAAAATATATTTTAAGGAATTTCAAGCCCAAAAAAATGGTTTGGTTCAAACTCACAATCAGCAAAGGTCACCAAACCCGGTAAATCCAAGCCCACAAAACTGTGGCTCGCCTTGTACAAACCCCGGATTTGAGTCGGGTAATACTTTTTGGGACTATTGGGGTGGTAATCCGGATTTGGGCGCTGATCCGATCAATCTTACTCCGGGATTTAATCCACCCACTGGAGGCCCGTGCGTTATAGGGATTCCGCCATTCGGTATCAGCACACCGGATCATCCAAATCCTCACACGATAACTAACTTAGGGTCTTTCGATGCAATAGTTGGCGGTTCAATATTGCCTGTAGTGCCTCCTGGTGGAGGGAGCAAAGCTCTTCGGTTGGGTGACACAAGTGCGTGGGAAAGTTGCCATTGGGGAGCGGCTCGTGCCAGCATCTCGTTCACGGTTTCGGCAAGCAATGCAAATTTTACTTACAAATATGCTGTTGTTTTACATGATCCAGGTAACGGACATACAACTCCTGAGCGTCCTTACTTCAGAATAAAAATACGTGATGCCGCTGGTAACGTGCTAAGTTGTGGTAATTACGAAGTGCGTGCTGATGCCACACTGCCTGAATTTGTTCATTTTATTGAAACTTCTCCGGGCAGTAGCATTTGGTATAGACCTTGGACAACTGTTTTTGTTCCACTCCAATCCTATATCGGTCAATGCATCACTGTTGAATTCACAACTTCTGATTGCGTACCTGGGGGGCATTTAGGCTATGCTTATGTTGACTGCGTTTGCGACCCCCTTGCTATTATCGCATCTTCACCGAACGTTTGTGGAGGCACTTCTGTAACCCTTTCGGCACCTGCAGGAGGAGCACATTATCAATGGACAAATACAAGCGGAGGCACTGCAGGAATTGTGGGAACAGATACCATGCAAACAGTTGTAGTGAGCCAAGCCGGCACCTATCAGGTTGTTATTACTTCTGTAGCAGGACCAACCTGTACCACTACCCTAAATATTACTATAGGCTCAAACCCGAGCCTTCCTGTTGCGCACTTTACTAATGACACAGTATGTGCAGGAGCCCCTATGCATTTTCATGATACATCAACACCTGTTGGTAGCATTACCGGCTGGAAGTGGGATTTTGATGGGGATGGGGTTGCAGACGATACAACTCAGAATCCAACTCATACATTTCCTGCATTAGGTACTTATCCGGTAACATTAATTATCGCATGGGGCGCTTGTAATGCTGTTGATACTCAAAATGTATATGTAAACACCGGTAACCCGCCTGTTTTAACACCTGCCGGACCATTTTGTGCGGGTAATGCACCCGTTAATTTAGCAGCAAGTGTATCTGGCGGAACATGGGCAGGGCCGGGGATAACCAATGTAACATTAGGAACATTTACTCCCTCGGTTTCAATCATTGGCAATGATACCATAACTTATACTGCTGTTGGAGCATGTCCTTCATCCGCTTCAATGGTAATTGTAGTAACACCTGGGCCCGTGGCAGATGCAGGTCCCGATCTGGTGCTTTGTTCAGGGGGCTCCGGTACTATTGGTGTAGCTTCGGTTACAGGGCTTACCTATGCATGGTTACCAACAACCGGAATAACAGGCAGTACCACAGTTTCAAACCCAAGCGTTACATTAACAAACCCTTTGCCTACAGCCTCAACAACTACAACATATACCTTAACAGTTACCGCCTCCGGTTGTAGCTCAACCGATTTGGTAGACGTTGTTGTAAATGCAGTAACAATTGTAAATGCGGGCTCTACTCAACGTGTTTGCCCTGGCGCATCAATTACGTTGGCCGGTTCTGTTGGCGGAAGTGCAACAAGCGGAACGTGGAGCGGGGGCACCGGAACTTATGCGCCTGATAATACAACATTAACCGCAGTATATACACCAAGTACAGCAGAATATGCAGCCGACTCAGTGATATTAACACTTACAACAAACGACCCTGCGGGCCCATGTACATTCTCCTCATCAAATGTTACTTTCCGTTTTTATCAAATACCGCTTGTAGATTTTACTGCTGATAGCATTACAGGTTGTAAAATACATTGTACCAATTTTAACAGCCTAACAATGATTGTTGCGCCAGACAATATAACAGGCTTGATCTGGGATTTTGGAGATGGAACTGCCGCTTCAACTGTGCCAAATCCAACTCATTGTTTTTCACAGACAGGTTATTATGATATTCAATTGATTGCTACTTCAAATCATGGGTGTTTGGCCTCTTTGATCAAAACTCATTTCATTCATATTTTTCTGGATCCAATCGCAGAATTTAACCCAACCCCTTACCCGGCTACTATAATTGACCCTACAATTACTTTAAACAATCAATCATCAAGTGATGTAAATTACTGGTATTGGGATTTTGGTGATGGTACGCATTTATCACCCAACACAGCCAGCCCGGTGCATGTTTATCCTAATGATACTGCCGGACATTTTACTGCAACATTGATAGTACGCAATTCCGATGGGTGCTACGATACCATTGCTCATGATATATATTTAGGTACAGGTTTCAGCTTTTTTATCCCGAATGCATTTACACCCAATGGTGATAAAATCAACGAATATTTTTTCGGTGCCGGTGTGGGTATTATAAAATATGATATGTGGATATTCGACCGCTGGGGAAACAATATATTTCATGGTCTTAACCTGAATGATAAATGGGATGGAAAAGCTAATAATGGTGCCGAAATAGCCCAAATGGATGTATATGTTTGGAAGGTAGAATTAACAGATGTGTACAATAAAAAACATAACTATATTGGCACTGTTACATTGGTGAAATAAGGTTTTGATTCCAAACAAATTTATAACACATATCCTATAGTTAATTTAACAGCTAAATTATCCTTAACATCAGGAAAGGTGTAAGGTCCGTACCTATAGAATACTCCAGCCCCGATTCCTATAACATTGCTTTTAATAATATTATTTAGCAATATTCCGGATTCGAAATATCCTTTTTCTAACGTTTTTATAGGAATATTAAAATGAAAAGATTTATTATTAAGTGAGCCCCAGGTAATATTATTAACAAGAACAATATCAGGTTGGAAATGATTTGCTTTAAAAAGTAAGCGCCCAAAATTATGTGAGAAAAATAAGGCCGCGTATTGATTAGATAAAAACTCATTAAATCTCATGGTTTCAAAGTTGTTAGCAGCGGATATTTGAAAATTATTTAGCCCACCGTATTCAATAAAATTTGCTCTTCCGGCATATAGGCCGGTGTACGGGAGATTACCGGCAATATAACCAAAAAGAATTTGAAAGGATGGTTTACCAAGGTTTTTAATATTGAATGATTTTTCGATTTTAAAATCATATTTCATGTATTCAAAGTTGCCGTTTAAAAACCCCGAAACACCTTTGGCTATTTGTCCCCATACAATTGGATAA